>NC_010729.1:1082500-1382500 GCF_000010505.1 Porphyromonas gingivalis ATCC 33277
ATGGACAAAGAAACAGAAGAACAGAGCTTGAAACACAGAAAAAAGAACCGAAGCTGTGTCAAAACTGGATTTTGGTTCAGTCCTTTTTCTTTGTGATTTGCCTGGAGTAAGGCGACTAAAAAGAAAAACCTCTCGATTTCAAAATGAAATCGAGAGGTTCGCATTATACAAGTTTTGTGTCGTGGTGCCACCAGGAATCGAACCGGGGACACAAGGATTTTCAGTCCTTTGCTCTACCAACTGAGCTATGGCACCTTGTCTCTTGACGGGTGCAAAGATGTGTGTTTTATTTGATACCACCAAATTTTGTCACCGTTTTTTTCTTTCGCAGATCCGGTATCGAGTACAACGTTGCGATAAATTTAGGATTGAGACGTCAAGAGGCGTTCTGAAGTTCCGGTTCCTTCCGGGTATATGATTCGGATCGGCTTCGGTTTGCTCGGTCTGTGCAGAGATAAGAGAGCCGGTTCCTGTATTGCAGAATAGGCACAATCCGATATTAACTGACATTTCCTGCCTTTTGAGAAGAAAACTTCTGCCACGATCATGTTACGTTTTCACAAAAGTGGCGATGAAAGGTGACAAAATAGCATGCCGAACAGCATTCGAATGACTTTTGGTCTAATCTCTGCCCCATCGGCTCGGTGGCACTGTATTTGTAGCCTCTTACAAGCAAGGATTTACAGCCCGTAAAAACGGATTCGGACGATGCCCAAAGGAGTATTCCGGCGGACCCTTCATACTTTATACTATAAACCCTTCTGACTTTATACTTAAAACCCTCCACCCTTTATACTATAAACCCATACCACTTTATACTATAAAGCCTCTATACTTTATAGTATAAAGCCTGCGAGCTTTATAGTCGGAAGTATTAAAGGAATCATTGTCGTGCTACGCTTGTGCAAGAAAAAGGATCAGAACGGATAGCCTACTGCAATGTGCCAAGCGAAATTGGAAGAAAGGTTTGGGCGTGTGATAGCCCATTTGTAACGCCCTGTCTGCTGAGGATCGTAGGCTTTCAGTCCGGCATCCAGCCGCACAAGGAAATAATCGAAGTCGAGACGAAGCCCCAGACCGTAGGCCAAAGCTATTTCCTTGTAGAAGCGATCGAAACGAAAGAGCCCGTCCTCCTGATTCTCATACTCCTTTATCGTCCAGACATTGCCGGCATCGACAAAAGCTGCTGCGCGAAACTTCCAGAACAGCTTTGTCCTGTATTCGACATTCAGATCCAGACGAATATCACCCATCTGATCGAAGAAGGTCTTGTCCGGAGTCATCTTCATACTCCCCGGGCCGAGGGTACGGACACTCCAGCCACGAACGCTGTTCGATCCTCCGGCAAAGTAACGTAACTCAAAGGGTATATGGCGAGCATTGCCATAAGGGAAAGCCAGTCCGAAACCCAGATGCAGTGCCAAAGTATTGTCCTTTTCGAGAAGAACGGTTTTAGCCAGATCGAGATCGAGCTTGACGAACTGAGCATAGTGCAGACCGAACATTTTATACAACCCGTGTTCGTCTTTCGGAGAATCGGTCAGATAAGAAATGGCTTGCAGCAGGTTGCCGGCTGTCTGGATACTGAACCGTGCCGTAAAAGGATTGGATACGATACGCTCCATGGACGAAGCCGTGGTATAGTTCAGTATATATGCCGAGCCGAGGATAAACTGCTCCGTGTAGTTATACAGTGCAGTCGTAGGCGGAAGGGATTGGGCAAAGTCGGGATCGATGTACGGGAGATGGAGATAATCGACATCCAGCAGGCGGATCGTATGACGCAGACGATTGTGCAGGTAGGTCTGCCATGAATAATTGAGTTGAGCGGAGAGAATCACCCGATCGAACTCCGGACGTGTCTGGTAATTATACCCGATCTTCCATTCCGTGGATGCCCGTAGCCGCCGGCGCGTTTCGTCAGAAATGAATGGGAAGAGGAGACGAGGGAAACGGAGCGAACTTTCCACCCCATATTCCATGAAGCTGTGCGAACCCTTGCGAATGGCTTCGTAAGCACCCTTGAGTTTGATATTGAACATCTCCGCCCCACGAAACAAATTGCGATCGGTGAAACCGAGAGACAAAGCCGCCCCGAAGTCTCCTGCGGAATTGGTGCCGAGGACTTCGGCTTCGAACGATTTGCTCTTGGCCGGAACGGTAAGAATATAGCAGTCCACAAGGCGAGAGCTATCCGCCGGAGCAATCTCATCCTTACCATTGTGCTCCACAAATCGGATATTCACGTTCCGAACGATAGGGAGCGCATTCAGCTTGATATAAGAGCGTTCCACATCATCCTCGCAGAAAAAAGCTCCCGGTGTAACGGACACCGACCGCGTGAGAGCCGATGCCCGGATATAACGTCCCCTACTCCCATAGTAAACAGTGTAATCGCCACGCGAAATCGAATCGATACGTGGCAGCTCCTGAACTCTGAAGTCCGATTCGAGAGGATCATAATCGGCATGAAAGAATACCCTGCCGATCCGATATGGATAACGCCCGATACCATTGACCACCAATTTCAGATCGGCAGATTTCGTACCCGATCCTCCTGAAACGGTAGTATCGGCTTCATAATAAACATCCTCGGCGGAGAACTTCCAGAAGCCGTTGTTGCGCATATGACGAGCTATCGCCTTTCTCTCTTCATCGAGTACGATGGGCGACAAGGGAGAACCCTCGCTGATCCCGACCTTGTATGCCGAAAGAAGCGAATTGCCAAGCGTAACGGGAGGAAGGAGTGGATTCTTCACATCCAAAGCCATATTGCGTATATAATAACGGCTTCCGGGCTGAATCAGATAAGTAATGCGAGCTTTCTTGTACAAGCCGGTGTCTACCACGGCACGAGCAGTAGCATCGAGAAAGCCATCGCCGGCCATCGCCTTTGCCAGACGGTTGGCAGTACGCTCGGTGAGGACAGAATCGATGAGGACAGGCGGTTCGCCCATTTTCCGGAGCGAACGGTTCCACCAGCTGTTGCTGTTCGGATTCGAGCTGCTATAGACGCGCAGTAGCCAGCGAGTCATCCCGAACAGTCTGTAATTGGGTTGCTGGAGGGTATAGTCCCGAATATCTTCCGGCAGAGCGATACTGTCCGTTTCGCTTGCGATCGTTACCCTGTCTAATAGTCTGCTACCGTCCGGCACATAACGAGTGACCGAGCAGGAGGAAGCAAGCATGAGAAGCAAGCAGCCGGCAATGCCGATTAAATACCGAACGGAATGCGAGGACATAGGAAAACGGATATACGGGGAGAGAGACTATCGTTCGTTCCAGATACGCCAACTGCACAACGCCTGTATGAGCAGCATCTCCAATCCGTTCTGCACAGAAGCACCCTGTGCTTGAGCGCGATGCATGAAGATCGTTTCCTGCGGATTATAGATCAGATCATAACAGAGATGCTCTGCACCTATACCCTCGAACGGAATAGACGGACATTGGTCTATATGTGGATACATACCCACCGGAGTGGCATTGACGATCAGCTTGTGCCGTTCGATAATCTCCGGCGTCAGATCCGAATATGCATACACACCGGGAGCCGAAGGTGTGCGACTGACCTGCCGATGTACTATTCCCATCTTCTTCAGAGCGCGCATCACAGCCAGTGCTGCCCCACCCGATCCCAAGACGAGAGCTTGCGTATGCCACGGCTTTCGGATCAGCTCCAGGCTATCGGCAAAGCCTTTCACATCGGTATTATAACCGACGAGATGGGGACGACGAAAGCGCGCACGTTCTACCCGAATCGTATTGACGGCTCCGGTCAATTCCGCTTCCTCGTCTATCCGATCCAGATAGCGCATCACCTCCACTTTGTACGGCGATGTCACATTGAACCCCTGAAGAGAGGGATGGAGCGAAAGCAGACTCTTCAGTTGGGAAAGCGACTCCAGAAGGAAAAGTTCGTAGACGGCATTGATTCCCTCCGTCTTGAATTTGGCGTTGAAGAATTCGGCAGACAGCGAATGAGCCAGTGGATAGCCGATCAGACCGTACTTTTTCATTTCAGTCCCATATAAACGGTTGCCACCTCCAACGAAAGGCTACGATAATACGCCTCCCGAAATCCGACAGAGAGCATCAGGTCCGCCAGTTCTTCCCGTTGAGGCATGGCTGCTATCGATTCGGGAAGATAGGTATAGGCTTCCGCATCCTGTGAGAGGAAACGACCGACAACCGGTATCACATGCGAAGCATAGAAGTTGTAGCCCTGCTTCCAGGGGAAACTCACCGGACGGGAAAGCTCCAGTATCATCAGAGGAGCACCCTCATTGAGCACACGATACATTTCCTCCAGACCGAGTTTGATATTCTGAAAGTTGCGCAAGCCGAAAGCCACTGTAACTGCATCGAAACTATGATCTGCGAAAGGAAGATCGAGACAATCTTTCTGCATGAACGTAATCCGATTGTCCAAATTCTCCGAACGTACTTTCTGCTCCCCTATCCTCATCATTTCCAACGAAAGATCTACACCCGTCACCTGCTTGACTGAAGGGATATGCCTGCATATTTCGATGGCTAAATCACCCGTTCCGGTAGCCACATCCAGCACTGTATGTGGAGCGAAAGGCTCGATCATACGGATAGCCTTCTGCCGCCATACACGATCCATTCCCCATGAAAAGAGGTGATTGAGACGATCGTAATGTCCGGCGATATGATTGAACATGGCCTCTACCTGCTCATTCTTGGGGCATTCGGTGTCATAGGGGGTTATTTTTTCAGGACTTTGCATGGCACATGATTATTCGACAGTCAGCCGACTGCTAACGCAGATACTCCGTTATGTTCTTTTCTATTCTTTCTGCCAGATTGCTCAGGTCTGCCTTTTCGAAGGGCTTACCTACCACTCGCTCGTACAATTCTATGTACCGCTCCGACACACTGTCGCAGTATGCTTCCGTCATTTCCGGTATTTGCTGGCCGGGCTTGCCCTGGAAACCGTTCTCGATCAGCCACTGACGAACAAACTCCTTGGATAACTGCTTCTGGGCTTCGCCCCGT
This sequence comes from Porphyromonas gingivalis ATCC 33277, assembly GCF_000010505.1. Taxonomy (GTDB): domain Bacteria; phylum Bacteroidota; class Bacteroidia; order Bacteroidales; family Porphyromonadaceae; genus Porphyromonas; species Porphyromonas gingivalis. Next base: position 1,087,523 of record NC_010729.1, read on the forward strand.
TCGAATCGCTCCTGATAGCCCTCGGCATAGAAGTAGCGAGAAGAGTCCGGCGTATGTATTTCGTCGATCAGGTAGATCTTACCGTCCTTCTTGCCGAATTCGTATTTGGTATCCACCAAAATAAGCCCCTTTTCAGCAGCCATTTGAGTACCGCGCTCGAAAAGTGCGTAAGTATAGCGTTCTATCTGCTCGTAGTCCTCTTTCGACACCAGTCCCTGAGCAATGATTTCCTCACGAGAGATATTCTCATCGTGACCCTCATCGGCCTTGGTCGTAGGGGTGATAATGGGATGTTCGAAACGCTGATTTTCGCGCATGCCCTCGGGAAGAGGCAGACCGCAAAGCACTCGCTCGCCGGCAGCATAGGCACGCCATGCACTTCCTGTGATGTAGCCGCGGATGACCATCTCGACCTTGAACGGTTCGCAACGGTGTCCGATAGTAACCATCGGGTCGGGCGTAGCTATCTTCCAGTTCGGAACTATATCGCGAGTGGCATCGAGGTAGTGTGCCGCTATCTGATTGAGTACCTGACCCTTGTAAGGGATACCGGCCGGAAGGACTACGTCGAAAGCCGATATGCGATCCGTGGCTATCATGACCAGAAGATCATTCTCCAACGTGTATACGTCGCGCACCTTGCCGTGATATACGGCTTTCTGTCCCGGCAGTCTGAAGTCGGTACGAGCTAATGTTTCTTTCATCGTGAATTGTATGCTAAGTGATTCGTAATAATATCGGGGGTACCTATCGCCTGATTCTATATGGTTTGCGCAGCGAAAGCTGCGGCTTCGGCCTCCTTTTTCCGTTCGGCATCGTACCGGTCGTAGGCATCCACCACACGCTGTACGAGCGGATGGCGTACTATATCAGCGCGTTGGAATGCAATATAGCCTATCCCTCTCGTTCCTTGGAGGATAGTCAGAGCCTGACGCAGACCGGAGTGCACACCTCTGGGAAGATCGGTCTGCGTAATGTCGCCGGTGACGATCATCTTGGCATTGGCACCAAGGCGGGTCAGGAACATTTTCATCTGCAACTCGGTCGTATTCTGAGCTTCGTCCAGAATGACCACGGCATCGTTGAGCGTACGTCCTCTCATGTAGGCCAATGGTGCTATCTGGATGATGTTGTTTTCGATGTACTCTTTTAGCTTCACGGCAGGGATCATCTCCTCCAGCGCATCATACAGAGGCTGCAAGTAGGGATCGAGCTTATCTTTCATCTCACCGGGCAGAAATCCCAGCTTCTCGCCGGCTTCCACGGCAGGACGTGAGAGAATGATACGGCGCACCTGCTTGCTTTTCAAGGCACGGACAGCCAGACTGATGGCTACGAAGGTCTTGCCCGTTCCGGCAGGGCCGATGGCAAAAACGAGGTCATTGGCCTCGAAAGCCTCCACAAGTTTCTGCTGATTATCACCTCTGGCAATGATGCTCTTGCCTCCCGTTCCATGCAGGATAAGATGTTTAGGGACATCGTCAGCGGGCAGCTTGGCACCCTGTGCAATGCGCAGGATCACATCTTCGGGCAGGAGGTTGTACTCACGGCAATACGCCACCATCGGCTCCAAAACTTCCAGGAAACGATCCGTCTCGCGCGAATCGCCCATAATCTTGAGCACATTATGGTGTGCCACCAGGCGCAACTTCGGGAAGAGAGTGCGCAAGAGCATGAGATTGCTGTTATTTACACCGAGGAAAGCCTGTACATCGACATCTTCCAATACGTAAATTCTCTCTGTAATCAGCATATGTATCCAATAACAACGGTGCAAATGTAGTCTTTTTCATTCCATTTAGGTTCGCAAAAAAACATAGAATGAGACCGTTGCACAATAACCCTTCCCCCCCTCATATCGATCAAGACAGATACAAGCATTGATTCGACGAAGAAAGGAGAGCTTCATGCGGTCTCTCTGCAAACCTCAAGTAATTTCTATTTGTTTGGTGCCCTTATGCATGAGGTTTGATCTTTCCTGAAAAACACTTAAGAATCAGCTCTGCGGCAAAAGACTTCAATGAAAGTCCTATAAAATAGTTGCAAATAGCTGATAGTTAGCGCATTGATGGGAGCAGAATCAGCTGACAATCGCGTCCTGCATCGTGCAGGAAGCAAGAAACAGCCGACAATCGTTTCTTATTTCTCGCCTATTTGACGAGGAAAGGAGTACTTCTCTAATGGAAACTTGGGGAAATTTCTATTTGCTCGGTGCCCATATACCGGAGGTTTGACCTTTCCCGAAGACACTAAGAATCTGCTCTGCAGCAAAAGAGTTCAATGAAACTCCCATGCAACAGTCTCAGGATGCAGTTGCAACCTTCTGTATCAAAAACTCAGGTAAATGCTTGTAATCCTAAGCAACTTCGGCTTTATCGAAGACGATTGCTTAGTTCGTAACGGAGGTGACCGCAGCGCACCAAATCGGCATGGCTGATATGCCTTGTTCCATGCGGAAGTGTTTTATTGCCAAAAGAAACCGTATGGATGTAAATGGAATCTGTCGGTTGATTCTCTGTATTGGTCGTAATGACCAACTCCCCCTGAGGATAATACTGCGGATTGAGCTGAATCCTAACTCGGGGGAATACCGGCGAAGTCAGTGTATAGGTGGGGCTGCCCGGACAGTCGGGGTAGAATCCCAGCATGGAATAGACAAGCCAAGCACTCATCGTACCGGCATCGTCATTACCGGGCAAGCCGTCAGGAGCATTGCGAAAATGTTTGTCTATCAACTCCCGGGTCAATTTCTGCGTTCGCCATGCTTCCTTGGGGAAATAGGAGAAGAGGTAAGGATAGGCGATGTCCGGCTCGTTGGTCGGATCATAATATCCTTCATCGAAGACTTTCTGCAACCTTTCCGAAAAAACCTTTGCTCCTCCCATCAGCCGGGCAAGCCCTTGTATATCGTGGGGAACGAAAAAGGCATAGTTATAAGCACTACCCTCGTGGAAACCGGGATTAGGCTCGAAGTTTTCACCCTGTTTGGGATCGAAAGGAGTGAGGAATGATCCATCCGGCAGCAATGGACGCAGCATACCATACTCCTTATTATAATAGTGTCTGTAGCCCAACGAACGTTTTCCGAATAGAGCTGCGTCTTCTTTATGCCCAAGTGCGTGGGCAAACCGGGACAGATTCCAGTCGGCCAGATAGTATTCCAGCGCATGCGATACGGAATTGTCGTACTGTTCGCGAAGCGGTACGAAGCCGAGGGTGAGATAGTCGTCGTTGTCGGGACGGATCGGATGGGTCGCTCCTGCCGAAGAAGCATTTTTTTTCATGGCTTCATAGGCCGTTGCCGTATCGAAAGCACGAAGGCCCCTTTGCCAAGTGTCATTGATGACGATAAGCGAGGGGTCGCCCTCCATCGTCAGGGTCTCCTGTCCGTACAGCTCCCATCTCGGCAGCCATCCGCTCTCTCGGTACATGTCGATCAGTGTCCGTACCATATCCAACTGCTTCTCCGGATAGAGGAGGCAGAGCAGCGGATGTACGTTGCGGTAGGTGTCCCAAAGAGAGAACACGGTGTAGCGGTCGTGAGCCGTATTACCCGTTTTGCCACTGCCCATCATAGGATATTCTCCATTGGCATCTTGTAGGATATTCGGATGTATCAGCAGGTGATAGAGTGCGGTATAGAATATCGTCTTTTCATCCGGTGTGCCTCCTTCCACTTCCACCGTACCGAGAGCTTCCTCCCAACGCTCTATAGCGCGAGAGCGTATAGCGGAGAAAGCCTTGGCCGGATTCCCTCCGACGCTTTTGAACACCTCTTCTTGCTCCGCTTCCAGATTATAGAGTGCATTGGCTTCGCTGACGAATGAAACGGCCGATCGTACATAGATCTTTTCCCCCTGATCGCAGTTGAACGAGAATCGGACACCGATGTCATCACCGCTCATCTCACGCTTGTAGCCGTCGTACTGCTTATATTTCCCTGCAGTCGAATCCCATTGGGCTTCCACCGTCATAGGAGGCTGCTTCTTCCAATAGCCGGCAGAGATCGGTCGCCGACTTACCTGAAGCACAAAATACTGACGAAAAACCGCCTGCGGATTGTAGCAGAACGTCCCCATCAGCTTGCTGCCGACGACTGTGGAGTCGTTTAAGAATCGAACGCAGGCTCCCGATTCATTGCTTAGGGCCTGTCCCAGGTTCAGCAAGATATGGCTTTCTCCTTCGGGAAAAGCAAATTCGGTCAAAGCAGTCCGCTCGGTTACGGTCACGGCTGCATCTATACCGTATTTGTCCAATACAGCCTTGTATTCTCCCGGGCGCGCATATTCTCGACTGAGCGAAGAGCCGTAGTGGCAGTAGTCAGGATCGAATGTGCCGGAAGTGGCCATCAGCAGTATTCCACTCAGTTCGGGACAGCCTACTCCACTCAGATTCACATGGCTGAAACCGATGCAGTAACTATTGTCGGCCGAATAAGGCGCACTCCACCAACGCGAATCTTTGTCGAAGCGATTCTCTGTCGATCCGCTGACATTGAAAGGGGTAACGCTCATCAACCCATTGGGCAATACTGCTCCCGGATTCGTGGTACCGTAATTGGCCGTTCCGATAAAGGGATTGACATATTCTGTCAGTCGTCTACCCGAAGAGACAGAGCTTTGTGCATCGGCAGCGAACGCTATCAGCGACAGACAACAATAGAGGAGGAAGTTTCGGATCGTCAGCATGGTTTTTGATCGTCTGTGGTTCATACAGTGACAAAGGTAAACGATCTATGACACGTAAGAGCCGACTTTGCCGTTGGGGAAAAGAGCATGTTCGGCCATAGTATTTGCTAATTTTGCCGCGCAAAATATCATACCACGATGATTACGACCACGGATATTTCCATTGCCGACTACGACTATCCATTGCCCGAAGAACGAATTGCCAAACATGCTTTGCCACAGCGCGATGCCTGTAAATTGCTCGTTTATGACAAGGGTGAGATAAAGGATGCCGTATTCTCCCGATTATCGGAAGTACTGCCATCGGGCAGTATGCTGGTCAGGAATAATACCCGTGTCATTCGTGCCCGTTTGCTTTTTCACAAGTCCACGGGAGCGACCATCGAGGTATTCTGTCTCGAACCTGTCAGCCCTGCACAGTACGAACTCTCGCTAACAGCTCGTGGCTCCTGTGTCTGGCACTGTATGGTAGGCAATGCCAAAAGATGGCGGTCGGGCGACTTGCAGATGGAGATTCCTTCTCCGCAAGGAGGTAGCATCTTATTGACAGCTTCTCACGATCCTGCGGCAGATGGATGCATCCGTTTCAGCTGGGAAAACGATCACTACACCTTTGGCGAAATCCTTGAAATGGCCGGCATCCTCCCTATTCCCCCCTATCTCAATCGGGATACCGAAGAGGAAGACTTGGAAACCTACCAAACCGTCTATGCCAAAAATCAGGGTTCGGTGGCAGCACCTACGGCCGGGTTGCATTTCACGGAGGAGGAGTTCGAACGGCTGAGAGCACAGGGTACTCCGGTTATCGATGTTACCCTGCATGTCGGAGCCGGCACTTTCCGTCCCGTCAAAAGCGAGACTATCGGTGAACACCGGATGCACCGCGAGCTGATAGTCATCGAACGTTCATCGCTGGAAGCCCTGCGTGATTGGCAGGGTCGTATCGTTGCCGTTGGGACGACCTCCGTACGAACACTCGAAAGTCTCTATTGGCTGGGGAGAAGCCTCTCCACCGCTTCGCATACATCGCAAGAATCCTTAAAAGTCAATCAGTGGGAAGCCTATGAGAATGAAGATGCGGCCCTGTCTCGTAGTGAAGCCATCCGCATAATACTTGCTTGGATGGACGAGCAAGGAGTCGAAACGCTGATTTTTCCGACCAAGATTCTGATTGCTCCGGGCTATCGCTATCGGATGGTCGATGCCATGATTACCAATTTTCATCAACCGCGCAGTACCCTCTTGCTGCTTGTCTCGGCTTTTATCGGAGAGGATTGGAAGGCTGTTTACCACCATGCCCTCGAATCGGGCTATCGCTTCCTGAGCTATGGCGATGGTTCATTGCTGATCCCCTAAGCCGGTTTCCCAATCTTTCAAAAGCTATTTCCGCGCTGTTTTCTCGGCCATGCGTGGATATATAGCATCCCTTCCGGCCTGAACACGGACCTTTATTCTTTGTAATATCTCCAATAAAAAGGAAGAGAGTGTGTCGAAATCGCCTCGAAATAGCGATTTACTGACACACTCTCTTCTTTTTGGGTGCGGCTGGCGAGACTCGAACTCGCACGCCGTGAAGCACCAGATCCTAAGTCTGGCGTGGCTACCAATTACACCACAGCCGCATACCGCACCTGCTCGACAGGCTTAGCGGGCACAAATATACACGAATCTTTTGGATTATGTTCCAGTATGTTTTTATTAAATTCTCTAATCTGAGCAATTCAAAAGAAAAAAAGCCGCAGAACAGATGCTTTCCCTTTTTATTCTTCTCCAAAATAGTCACTATCGAGCTTTTTCAACTCATAAGTCTGTTGTGTAGTGCATCCAAGGTTGTAATCGATCATTAATTGAGTTAGTTGTTCCCCATCTATCAATACAATTTTAGTCTCATTCCTGGGTGTATAAGTTAATGCTTCCTTTGTAAAATTTGAAGTTGTTATAAAGATCCCTTTTTTGGCACCTTGTCCAGCGAGTGCTCCAACAAACTTTTGAAGCTCAGGTCTTCCTACCACATTCCCAGGCCTCCAGCGCTTGGCTTGGATATAAATAATATCAAGTCCCAGTTTATCTTCTTTTATTGTTCCGTCAATTCCCTCGTCTCCACTTTTGCCTAATGCTTTACCGGCATCCTTGATAGAACCTCCATATCCCATTTTGACTAATAATTCGACAACAAGCCTCTCAAAAAAAGCAGGTGAAAGGTCAATGACTTTATTAAGTAATTCGGAAGCCAATGATTTTCTGATTCTTTGATATGCTTTGTCAAGGACCTCTTCAGGTGTTTGTTCGTGTATTTCTTCTGTTATGGACTCTTCTTCTGTTTCGCCGTCATTTCGATAACCGTTCTGAAATTCTATAAACGCCGGAAACCGTCTTAGGTATTTTGTGTCTATTTTTGGGGGATTCTTCGAAAGTATCTCTCTGCCAAGGTCAGAAATTATAAGAATCGCTCGTTTAGGCGAATCAAGAAGACCAGCTTTTTTTAGATATGTTCTTGCCCAGCCAACGCGATTGTTAAAAACAGCTTGGGAGCCACTTGCTAAGAGTTCCTTGCGTTCTTCGTCCGTGACCTCAAATTCGGCTGCCAAATGTTCGATAATATCTCTGTATTTGTGCTCTTGTCCATCTGAAACACATTTCAGCAATGGAAGCATCAGGGTTTGGAAATCTGGTATCATATTTCTATTGTTTTCTCCATTATAAAAACATAATTTTTCTCTTGACCAATGAGCAACTCGAAATAGTGAAGTTGGTTTGACTTTGCGAATATACTTTATTTGGGGATGTTATACATCTTTTTGCGTGTCTTGTGGACTATACATGCGTTGGGTGAGTAATCATTTATAAAGTCTGACTATTAGGAGTTCGGAATCTGTTCCTGTCCTGAAACTCTATATGCTTCTAAAAGCAAAATATAGACCTTTATCAGTATTGATGGAGAGTCCAAAATACGCGCGAAAAAAGTTTTCAACAACGAAGATGAGTTTGGAATGATTCCAAATAAGCACCTGAAAGGAAGACGATTTCGAAGTCAAAAAGGTAAAAAGAGGATGTTTTTCAGGTAGAAACATGACTTTTAGAAGAGAAGATAACGATCTATATACAAACAGTTTACGATAAATATATAGATCGTTTTCGATTTGTATATAAATCGTTTTCAATTTATACATAGATCGAAACTCATTTCTATATAAATCGCAGGCTGAAAAAGGTCGGTTTGGGCAGTGATAAAACAAAGGCACCCACCAAATTCTACAAGGAACTCGGTGGGTGCCTTATATGTTTGAGGAGACTATGGAAGCCTTATTCTTCTTTATTCGTCATAGAGATATTCTTGCTTAGTCCGAATAGTGCAGTGGTATGACAGACACGGATGGGGTAAAATCGGCCTGATGAAAAAGGGAATGATGTATGAAAGCTGTGTGCATATTCGTTGTCATTTATTCGTAAACTGTTTGTCATATTGTTCTATATCAAGCAGATAAACTCTTCCTTCGAAGAACTACATCCTCTTGGTGGACGCTTTGTCGGCCGGCAAATATAGCAAAAACCTCCAACCATGGGGAATCGAATTTTGCATCTCGAATCTTCCATTTCCCAATCTGTCGCGCTATGCTGTAATCTTAAAAGAATTTTCAGCATTCTCACGGCCCGGAGCATAATCAAACGGCTCGGGAAGATGAGAAAAAACGCTACTTTTGTATTAGTGGACACGGTGGAAGGGCATACTCTTCCTCCGTGCAATCCCACAGGATTCATTTCAACTATGATGAGAACGACATGAAGGTTCATAAAGAGAGCACCGGACTTTTAGTATCCATGGCAACCCTCTTCACGGGGATATGCTTAAGCCTGTTTTATTTTCTCGGGGCTTCTATTGTATCCTATTTGGTAATGATCATTGCCATTTTCCTCTATCTGCTTACGATCAACTTTTTTCGTTGTCCTAAGAGACACAGCCCCTTTGCCAATGACGACCGTGCCGTTGTAGCACCTGCCGATGGCAAGATCGTAGCCATCGAAGAAGTATCCGAAAATGAAATACTCCATGAACGCTGTATTCAGGTGTCGATTTTTATGTCGATTTTCAATGTTCATGCCAATTGGTTTCCCTGCGAAGGCAAGGTTACGCACGTATCTCACAAGAACGGTCATTTTATCGCAGCCTACCTCCCTAAGAGTAGTACCGACAACGAGCGTTCGGCTATCGTTATCAAAACCGAAAAAGGTGCTCGTATACTGGCGCGCCAGATTGCAGGGGCTTTGGCTCGCCGTATCGTTACCTATGCAGAGGTAGGGGATATATGCTCCGTAGATGCCCATATGGGTTTTATCAAGTTTGGCTCACGAGTAGATGTTTACTTGCCCCTCGGCTCTCAGGTAGAGGTTAAGATGGATCAGAAGACTGTCGGCAATCAAACGCTAATAGCCCGACTGCCCGAGTAGCATGAATATCCATCGACATATTCCCAATGCCATCACATGCCTCAATCTGCTTGCAGGTTGTGCAGCTATAATCGCAGCCGTTGAGTACCACGATCTCGCTGTGGCTGCGGGATTTATTATTTTGGCTGCCGTATTCGACTTCTTCGATGGAATGGCTGCAAGGATTCTGAATGCGAAGTCATCTATCGGAGCCGATCTGGATTCATTGGCTGATGTGGTCAGTTTCGGCGTGGCTCCTACCATGTGTTTGTATATGGCTTTGGCTGCTGTAGTGGAGCCTTCGTATCGCTTTGCCGCTTATGGAGTGTTTCTTTTGGCTGCATTTGCCGCCTTGCGTTTGGCCAAATTCAACAACGACACACGTCAGACTACCTCCTTTATCGGCCTACCGGTTCCGGCCAATGCCCTCTTTTGGATCGCATACATAGACCTTTTTTCTTTGGATAGCAGTCCGGTAATGGCCGGATTGCCCTTGTTGGTGCTCACTCTTGTGCTCGTTTTTCTCTTCTCCTATTTGATGATCAGCGAACTCCCTATGCTCGCCCTGAAGATTCGGTCGCTGTCGTGGCGAGGCAATGAATGGCGATATACACTGGTCATCGCTTCGGCTCTGTTCGTAGCAGTCTGGGGAATAGGCGGATTTTCGCCGGCTATCGTACTGTATCTGCTGATGGCTATCGTAGCCAAGCGTACAGGCCGCGAGCAGAAGTGAAGCTAAAATCATGCTCCGCTCTCCTTTCCTCTCTTCTTCATCACAACCAAAAAGCACCATCATAATATGGAACTAATAGGCACTTTTTTTCTTATCCTGCTAATCTATTGGGTAATCCGATTTCTGATTCGGATGTTCGCCATTCGTCAGATGTTTTTCGAACAGAAGAAGAACTCTTCACGACAAGGAACAGAAACCTCAAAAAACCCTTCTCCGGGTGAAAAAGTCGAACTCGACGAACTTGAAAAGCGAAAATTCGACAAAGACCAAGGAGAATACGTAGACTTCGAAGACATAAAGGATAAGAGCTGATACACGAACCGGATGGATCCATATATATTTAGCAGACTCGGATCCTTTGCTCCGATATCACCCTGTCCGCTTGATACCGGATCCGACAAAAAATAAAGAGGGCACACCTCACCCGGCCCAATCCATCGAGTAAATACCTACCTACAGAAAATAAAAAGATTTGCCCACTTCCATTTGGCAATCCGCACTTCGTTTCAAGGGGTTTTCTGCCGTGATATTACTACCTTTGCCAAACTGAAAAATATCTGAATAGAAGGACATAGATACTATCATTGAAAAAATGGCAAAAGAACTGAAAGAGCTGACACCACGGAGCGAAAGCTATTCGCAGTGGTATCAAGACTTGGTTATCAAAGCCGATCTGGCAGAAAATTCGGCTGTACGCGGCTGTATGGTTATCAAGCCTTATGGCTATGCTATATGGGAGAAAATGCAAAGACAGTTGGACGATATGTTCAAGGAGACCGGACACGTCAATGCCTATTTCCCTCTTTTTATCCCGAAGAGCTTCCTGAGCCGTGAAGCAGAACATGTGGAAGGCTTTGCTAAGGAATGCGCCGTGGTAACTCACTATCGGCTCAAAGCCAATCCCGATGGAGACGGCGTAGTAGTGGATCCGCAAGCCAAGTTGGAAGAAGAGCTGATCGTACGTCCGACATCGGAGACCATCATTTGGAATACATATAAGAACTGGATACAAAGCCATCGCGATCTGCCTATCCTCTGCAATCAGTGGGCCAATGTGGTTCGATGGGAAATGCGTACACGCCTTTTCCTCCGGACAGCCGAATTCCTTTGGCAAGAAGGTCATACGGCTCATGCCACAAAAGAGGAAGCCGAAGAAGAAGCCAGACGGATGCTGGAGGTTTATGCCACTTTTGCCGAAGAATACATGGCTATGCCTGTAGTCAAGGGTGTCAAGTCCGCCAACGAACGCTTTGCCGGTGCCGTGGACACCTATACGATAGAGGCGTTGATGCAGGATGGCAAAGCATTGCAAAGCGGTACTTCGCACTTCCTCGGACAGAACTTCGCCAAGGCTTTCAATGTGACTTTTGCCGATAAAGATGGCAATCGTGATTTCGTTTGGGCCACATCATGGGGCGTATCTACCCGTCTGATGGGTGCCCTTATCATGTCCCATTCGGACGACAACGGTTTGGTACTTCCTCCGAAATTGGCACCTTATCAAGTGGTTATCGTACCGATATACCGCAATGAGGAGCAGTTGGCACAGATCGATGAGAAGGCCACTCAGATTATTCAGGCTCTGCGAGCCAAAGGTATATCGGTGAAATACGACAACAGCGACAATAAGAAGCCGGGGTGGAAGTTTGCCGAATATGAGCTGAAAGGCGTACCCGTTCGTTTGGCTATGGGGGCACGCGACTTGGAAAACAATACGATCGAAATAGCCCGTCGTGATACCCTGACGAAGGAGACAGTCGGATTGGATGGTATAGAAGAAACAGTCGCTACCCTACTCGATGATATTCAAAAAAATATCTTCCAAAAAGCTCTGAACTATCGCAAAGAACATACAATCACGGTGGACAGCTATGAAGAGTTCAAAGAAAAGATCGAAGATGGCGGATTTATCCTTGCTCACTGGGATGGAACCTCCGAAACGGAAGAACGAATCAAGGCCGAAACGAAAGCCACTATTCGCTGTATCCCGCTGAATGGGGACATGACTCCGGGCAAATGTATGGTGACGGGCAAGCCCTCGCCCCAACGTGTACTCTTCGCCCGTGCCTATTGATCCGTCAGGCCGGACATCAGTAAACAAAGAATCCACTAAAAAACATAAATACTTATGGCAGAAGAAATCCAAATGTACGACGATGCGGCATCCGTGGCTTTTATTCGCAATTTCATCCCGCAGGAATTGAAAGAGAAAATGACTGATGACGACATTGTCTACATCGTCGATCTGATTTACGATTTCTACGAGAGTCGCGGCTTCATGGATATGGCCGAGGACAGCGAGGAAACAGTGGAGGTGGACGAAGACGAGCTTGTGGAGTACGTTGTCAAGAATGCTGCACGGGATGAGGTAGGCCACTTCTCTGCCGATGAGATACGCTTTGTCGTGCAAGGCGAACTCGAATACTGCGAGAGTATCAATCTCTTCGAAGAGGACTGATACTCTACTTGGGCATGAGTAAGAACAAGCTGGCCAAATTTGCCGACATGGAGACGTTCCCTCACGTCTTCCAATATCCTTTTGCCGTTTTGCAGCAACAGGAGAGCGGTTTTCCGCTAAGGGGGCGTTGGCACACGGACTTTTTCCACAACGATCATCCCATAGTCTTGGAACTGGGTTGCGGGAGAGGAGAATATACGGTAGGTCTGGGCAAGCGGTTTCCGGAGAAAAATTTTATCGGCATCGACATCAAAGGAGCTCGCATGTGGGCCGGTGCCAAAGAGTCTCTTCAAGAAGGGATGTCCAACGTAGCTTTCCTTCGGACGGATATAGAGCTTTTGGATCGGTTCTTTGCCAAAGGAGAGGTAGCCGAAATATGGATCACATTCCCCGATCCGCAGATGAAGAAAGTAGGCAAGCGACTGACCGGAACGCGGTTCCTCTCGCTCTATGACAAAGTACTCGAAAGGGGGGGACGTATCCATCTGAAAACGGATAGCCCTTTCCTCTATACCTATACGAAGGCGTTGGTCGAACTCAACGGCCTGCCCGTACACGAGATAACGGATGATCTGTACGGCAAAGGATGCGTAGAGAATGAAATCCTCGGCATCCGAACATATTACGAACAACAGTGGCTGGAACGAGGCCTGACGATCAAGTACATCAGCTTTGGCTTGGGAGAACCTGACTGCGAGTATCGAGAACCCGATATTGAAATCGAACCTGACAGCTACCGCAGTTACAATCGCTCCAGAAGAAGTCAGGCAGTTCCTTCCTAATAAATAACCTACTCAGAACATGGCATACGTAACATTATATCCCAATCTTATTCTCGAAGCTCTTGGCAAAGTTCGCTATCCGGGGACAGGAAAAGATTTGGTTTCGGCCGGAATGGTAGAGGACGATATCAGAATCGATGGCAATAAGGTATCGTTTTCGCTCATATTCGACAAAGCGAACGATCCATTCATCAAATCAGTGGTCAAAGCAGCTGAGTCAGCCATCCTGACATATATCAGCGAAGACGTCGACATCAAAGGCAATATCTCTGTCAAGAGCAAACAGGCAATACCTGCTCCTCCGGCCAAACTTCTGCCCGGGGTGAAGAATATCATTGCTGTTTTCTCAGGCAAAGGCGGTGTCGGGAAGAGTACCGTTACGGCTAATCTGGCCGTCTCTCTGGCCAAATCCGGCTATCGGGTAGGACTTTTGGATGCCGACATATTCGGCCCATCTATGCCTAAGATGTTCCACTGCGAAGAGTCACGTCCCGTACTCGAAGAAGTGGACGGACGCGAATTGATCGTTCCCGAAGAGGTGATGGGCGTGAAAATCCTCTCTATCGGATTCTTCGTAGATCCGGACAATGCTGTTCTCTGGCGCGGAAGTATGGCAGGTAATGCCCTGACACAGCTTATCCGCGATGCCAATTGGGGAGAGTTAGACTACTTCCTGATCGATATGCCTCCGGGAACGAGCGACATCCACCTGACACTTGTACAGACACTGGCTATTACCGGAGCCGTTGTAGTGACGACACCGCAGGACGTAGCCTTGGCTGATGCTCGGAAAGGAATCAGTATGTTTGTCGGAGAAAAGATCAATGTGCCGGTACTCGGTTTGGTGGAAAACATGTCGTGGTTCACACCGGCCGAACTGCCACAGAACAAATACTACATCTTCGGGCGTGATGGCGGTAAGAATTTAGCCGAGGAGCTGAATATTCCCTTGCTCGGACAGATTCCGCTGGTGCAGGGTATATGCCAAAGCGGGGACGAAGGAATACCCGTTGCTGTTCGGGATGATTCGATGATGGGAATTGCTTTCCGCGAATTGGCTGCCCGAGTGGTAGAGCAAGTGGACTATCGCAATGAACATCTTGATCCGACCAAGGTCGTAGAGGTGGCACATAGATAAGATATAGAAGACGAAAGAAAAGATAAGCAGCAGATCGGTCTGTCGCTCACTCTTTCGAGAGTGGGAGGAACGTCCGGGCAACGCAGAGCACCATCCTTCCTAACAGGAAGTTACTCGTGAGGGTAAAGGAGCGTAGAAGAGAATGACCGCCATTTTCCATGAGTTGTCTGTGCTTCGGTACGGACTACGTGGAGGGTAAGGGTGAGAAGGTGGGGTAAGAGCCTACCGGATGCAGCGGTGACGCTGCATGCCGTACGTCTGATGGGTTGTAAGATCATGTATACCGGCGCATGTAGGGTGGCTCGCCCAATGCCGGGGGGTAGATCGCTGGAGCCATGCGGTGACGCACGGCCAAGATAAATGACAGACGCTCCGGCTACGTGTGGCCGTGAGTACAGAACCCGGCTTACAGATCTGCTGCTTTTTCCCTCTTTCTTCGGCAATCTCCTTGGGGTGAGATATGCCGGACATCGATTTACCAACGGTATTTAACTCATTGATTTGTATGAAAGAGAGCATTGACGAGAAAGAGAAAAAGAACGATAAGGGCTTTTTCAGGCGGTGGTCCATCCGGATAAACCGAATGATTCTTTTTGTCACCCGAGATATGTGGCGCATAACGGACGAAGAGGTTTCGGTACCAAGTCGGTTGATGATCAATTCTTTCAAATCTGTTTTCCTCACGATCCGCTACTTTATCCAAAATGATCTGGCTACACAGGCATCTGCTCTCACTTACCGTACGATCCTCTCCATCGTACCGATGCTTGCCGTCCTGATCGGTATTGCCAAGGGTTTCGGTATTCAGCAGGTGGTACATGATTGGCTCAAAGAATATCTCCCCGGTCATCAGCAGGAGTTGGAACAGGCATTAGGCTATGTGGAAAACTATCTGGCACAAGTGCAAGGCGGTATCTTCGTCGGTGTCGGTCTTATCGTACTGCTCTACACGGTCTTTTCTTTGATTGCCACTGTGGAAGACACCTTTACCGATATTTGGCAAACCAATAAAAGACGCACTTGGAAACGGAGGGTAATCGATTATATGGGAGCTTTTTTCCTGTTGCCAATCCTGATCACGGCATCCAGTGGCCTCACCCTAATGATGACTACGATCAAGGGAACATACTTCAGCGAATATATCCTCTTCGGCCCTATGCTGGAGTTGATCCTGAATCTGATACCTTACGTGATTATCGTTCTACTTTTTACCGGTATGTATATCGTATTACCCACAGTGAACGTCCGGTTTTGGCCGGCATTTATTTCTGGAGTGCTGGCCGGTATCGTTTTCCAGATATTCCAAGCTCTTTATATCAGTGGTATCCTTTGGATCTCGAAATACAATGCCATATACGGTAGCTTCGCTGCAGTACCCCTTTTGCTCCTTTGGATACAGCTCTCATGGACTATTGTTCTGTTCGGAGCACAACTGAGTTTCTCCATTCAGAATGTCAGGAAATTTGCTTTTGAGAGGGATACGACCAATGTTTCGCGCCGCTATATCGATTTCATAACAATCGTTGTAGCCTCATTGATCGTTAAGCGTTTCATATCGGACGAACGCCGCCCCCATACAGCGGATTCGCTTGCAGAAGAAAGCAAAGCTCCGATCCGATTAGTGTCGGAAGCCATACACCGCCTGCTTTCCATCGAAGCCATAACGGAAGTGAATTATGTACACGATCCCAAGGCCGAATTTTTCAGTCCGGCGATAGATCCTGAGAAAATAACGGTGGGCTTCGTTCTCGATCGTATAGATCGTTATGGGAGCGAACACTTCAAGGTAGACAATAAGGTCCGATTCGCTCCCGAATGGCAAGCGATAGAGGATTCCCGTCAGAGCCTGCACATCCCCCCTGCGGACACGCTACTAAAGAATTTGTAGGAGCTTATTCTCTGAGTACTCAGAGTATTCTGATTACTCAGAGTACTCGGATTGCTCGGACTCGAAGAGAGCTGAGATCCGGCCGTAGTCGGCTTGTATTTGTTGGCGAAGAGCTTCCAAACTATCGAACTTCATATCCTCTCTGATAAAGGATACAAACTCCACTCGTATCTGAGATCCGTAGATAGTTTTATCAAATTCGAAGAGATTGACTTCGATCGTTCGCTGGTCACCGTTGTTCAACGTCGGCCTGCGACCTATATACAACATGCCATTGTATCGTTCGCTACTTACAATGGCTCTGACGGCATAGACCCCATCGCAGGGGATCAACTTGTGACTGTCGCTTACAGTCAGATTGGCCGTCGGGAATCCCAATTCGCGCCCAATCCTAAAACCATGCTCCACCTTTCCCGTCAATATATAGTCATACCCCAATAGCTGATTGGCCAAAGCAAGATTATTGTCTATCAGGGCTTGGCGTACGACACTGGAGCTGGCCGGCACTCCACCGATCTCAGCCTGCGAAGCTTTCTTTACCGTTATACCCAATGGAGTAGCTATCTGTTTGTATTCTTCCAAGCCGGATATGCGTCCATGTCCGAATCGGTGATCATAGCCAATGAGCAAGGCTTTTACATGGAGTCGTTTGTGCAGGATGGTTGTAATGAAAGTGTCGGCCGTCATTGCCACTAATTCGGGTGTAAAAGGCAGCACCACTGTATAGTCTACTCCTTCCGTTTCGAGTCTGAGGAGTTTTTCGCCTATTGTAGTCAGCTTCTGGTAGGGTGTTCCCGGGCGAACCACTGATATGGGAGGGACGTCGAAGGTTATTACCATAGTAGGCAGATGCTTCTCTTTCGCCATCTTTTTGAGCTGATCGAGAAGAAAGCGATGCCCGAAGTGTATGCCATCGAATGTACCGATCGTAGCAGCCACTTTCGGAATCCAGGGAAGATCTCGAAATGGGGTATTATAGTCGTTGGGAATGGCTATCGTAACCATAGTCTTGGGTTTTGTTTGCTGCGTTCTTTCCAGATTTCGAAGTGAATAATGGTCTGGTTGTTGGAAGGATCCGTATAGGCACGACCAAGAGCCTGACCCGTTTTAACACGAGTGCCGGAACTTACATACACTTTGCTCAGATTCGCATAAACCGTGATATAGTTACCGTGACGAACCATTACGGCCGAATTATAACCGGGTATCACGAATACACTGGACACTACACCATCGAATACGCTGGTAGCATCGGATCCTGTTGCTACAGCGATGTCGATACCTCCATTATTAACTTGTACTTTTTTCAGCTCACTGTGCTGATGCACGCCAAAGTCGCTTACGATTCGGTATCTGCCGCAAACGGGTCCGGGCAGGCGACCTTTGTTCTGTGCAAAGCTGCCCGAGAGAGCACGCTCGGAGGCATCCATAGCATAGCCACCTTTGGTCTCCGCCTTCCGTTCAGGTTCGGCAGGAACCGGCTTACCCTTGGCTTTGGCTTCGCGTGCCAACCGCTCACGTTCTTCTCGAGCACGACGTTCGGCAGCTTCTATTTCCTTGGCAATCTGTTTCTCGATCTTTCTGTTCAGAGCTTCGGCTTGCTTTTTCTGCTTTCGCAGCTGCGCTTCCAAGTCTTTTTGTTTGGCTCCCAAAGCCTGCACCTGCCGACGTTGCTCGGCTTGCTGTCCTTCGAGTTTCTTTTTTTCCTCTTCTCTGATGACTAAGAGATGTCCTTTCTCCTTTTTGGCGTCTTCTACAGTCGCACGTTCAGTCTCCAACTTGCTACGTGTATCGCGCAGCCGGACAGATGCCAGCTTGTATGCAGAAGCGTATTGTTCCAAGAAACGCATCCGTCGCATGCCTTCGTCAAAGCTCTTGGCCGATGAAATGAAAAGGATGCGATCCAACGAGCGTTTCCGCTTTTGCATAGACTGTAGAGCTTGGGCATATTCATCGGATCGAGCTTTCTCTTCTACAGAGAGCTGATGACATACACCCGTCATGGAATCAATGTCGGATTGCAACTCTTTGACCTCATTGTCCAAGAGTTGTACCATCTGCTTGCGTTGAGCAACCTGCTTGTTCAGGAGGTTGAGATGCTTTTGTTTGTCTTGCTTGTCTTTCTTGGTATTTTGTAGTTCGCGATCGGTTTTTTCGATGGCTTTGAGGGCCTCCTTACGTTGCTTCTCAAGTCGCTGTACCTGCTTGGATTTTTGTCCGAGAGCAGGCAGGATAAATGCAGAGAGGAGAAAGATGATGCAGAGGAAAAGGCGGATTGAAAACTTCATAGATAGATGGATTAGAAAAGCTCGGAGAGATCTTCCAACGTCATTCTGCGATAGGTGGAAGTATTGACGCGAGGGGTTACATCTGTTTCATCAATGTCTGTAAATCTCATCTTAGGCAGATCAAGGGAAAGAGAGCCTTTAACCTGTCCGAGATGCAGTACTTGCAAAAGCAAGTTTGCCGGCAAATTATGCTCGGCACCATACTTTCGGAAAGAAGAATAGGTAGTAGCAAGCCTATAGTGGGTGGAGGGATCGTATATACTGATGGAAAGAGGTCGCCTATTGCTACCGATTTCTGATATATATTCCATTTTTCGGTTGTCTTGATAGGAAAGCAAATGTCCCTTTTGTGCACCGGTCGAAAGTAAAAGATCCGATGCCACAATGGAAGCACCATCAGCTTTGAATAGCTGTGCGAGGAAAAGCGATTCGAAGGCACGATAGGAGAGTTCGATACCGGTGAGTTCGCTAAGCTGCGAATAAGAGGCTGTTACGTAGCGTTTGTTAATGGCATCAGTTACTGTCATACCTTCGGGTGTAATCCATGCACGCCCTGCCACTACGAGAGGAAAAGGCATGGCAACGAGGCGGATACCACGATTGCGAACGAGGGTCAATTCGATACGTGTATTCACCTCCTTTTGATCGAATCGGAGAATAGCTTTGCCCGTTGCACTGAATCTGTCCTGTCGAGGGTAGTGCTCCTTGATATTGGCAAAAAGAGCAGCAGGGCTACTGACTTCCATATCGTTGCCGACACCGGATATGGACCCGAATGTATGGGCGGAACCGCATCCTGCGACAAGCAACGACACAAAAAAGACAACGACGATAAATGAAATCCCAAGGGGGCCAAACTTCTTCCTAAGCATCATTTCTTCTTTTCTGGGATATATTTTCCTTGTTCTATTTTCTTGTCTAGCATGGGACTGCCTCCTCCACCGATCTCTTTGGCCCGCTTCCATTCCAACATAGCTTTTTCTTTCTCTCCGAGCATATAGAGGACATCGCCATGGTGCTCTACGACATCAGCATCGGGGTTGTCTGCAGCCAGTCCTAAGGCTTTTTCTATGTAGAGTTTGGCCAACGTATAGTTTTCTCTTAGAAAGAATACCCAACCATAAGTGTCGAGCGAGACCGCATTGTCCGGTAACAGCTTGACGCATTGGGCTGCCATTCTTTCGGCTTTGGCCAGATCACCGCCTTCTTTGGCCAAAAAATACGCATAATTATTGAGTACTCCCACGTTACGCGGGTTCAACTCCAACGCTTTTTCGTAGTTTGCGAAGGCTTCTTCGGGCTTATTTTCTTCATAGGCAAGATCGCCTAATTGGCTATAAATATCCGATAGGCCGTTGGGATCTTTCTCTGCATCGATATGCTCCAATGCTTCTTGCAGTATGTGCTTGGCTTCTGAACCTTTTTTCTCTATATAATAGGAAATGGCATCGTAGAGGTAAATAGCGGCACACCCGGCAAATATTGTCGCGCTTGTTCGGATATGCGATGGACTTCGGTATGGTTCTGGCCGGTAACAGCTCTTCCCAGCATGAATTTCCATGCCCGTTCTTCTTTAGGAGCAAACTCCGTGATAGGTCGGCAAACCTCCATGGCATGGATAGAATCACCCTGCATTTCCAAGAGCTCGGCATAGAAAAGGCGTGCATCCACCTCAGTGGGATGGCTGGCAAGTATCTTTTCAAGCAGGATATTATACTCTTTTTTCGGTGCATCCTCTTCGTCTGTGTCGGTACCGATAAAGCGCAGGATGATCGGTAGTTTCTGCTCCGGTGCCACATCCTTGTCAGCGGCTACTTTGATCATTTCGTTGATGGCAGCTTCTTTTTCGTTCGTTCCCAAGTAATAGCTGGCCATAGCAAAATGATACAAGCCACTTGTCGAATCCGTCCGAGCTATCAGTTGCAGTTGCTCGTAGGCTTCGTCGTACTTCTCACTGTCGAGCAGAGTGCCGGCATACTTCAGCCTAAACTCATTCACTTCCGGGAATCGATTGCATAGACGGCGAAGTTCGTTCAGAGCCTTGTTGGTCTGACCGGTCATCAGGTAGAGACGTGCCCGAATCTCAGCATAGTTGGAGGCATCTGCTGCATTGACAGCATTTTGTGCCTCCATACGGTTGTATATGTATATGGCCTTGTCTATCTCTCCGGCCTGTACGTACATATTGGCCAGTTTGAACCGAAGTTCATCCTCGGAAGGGAACTGTTCGGACATCTCCTCATAAAGCCTGACAGCATCGTCAGCTCGTCCCTGGCGTTCATACACAGCACCTAATATATTGCCATAGTTCTTGTTGTCGGGATAGAGCCGATAGGCTTGTTCCAAATACCGGGTTCCTTCCTCCTGACGCCCAATGGCAAAATACAGTTTTCCCAACTCCGATAACAGAGCCGCATCGTTGGGATTCAACCGATGGCAATAGCGAAAGATGTCGAAAGCTGCAGCATAATTCTCCTGTTCTCGTTGCCGGACACCTTCATAGAAATATCGGTCGAACTTAGATGCTGTACTGTCTGTAATGGATATACTTCCGGCTACAGGAGAAATAACTAAAAGAAACAGCAGGAGAATGATAGAATGGATCCGCATCTGTGGTAGTTGAAGGGAGATTGAAAATTATTCTTTGCCCGTATGACCAAATCCGCCTGCACCTCGTTCCGTATCGGCCAATTCGTCTGTAAGCACCCATTCGGCCTGTTCATGTCTGGCGATAACAAGCTGGCAAATCCGTTCGCCATCTGCTATGGTAAAAGGAGTATTCGAGAGATTGATCATAATAATCCCTATCTCACCGCGATAATCGGCATCGATAGTCCCTGGGCTATTGACCAGCGTAATACCGTGTCGGAGAGCCAGTCCACTTCGGGGACGGATCTGTGCTTCATATCCTACCGGGAGTTCGATGAAGAGGCCTGTTGGAATGAGACGACGTTCGAGTGGCAACAACGTGATAGGCTCTTCGATGGATGCACGCAGATCCATACCGGCAGATGCCGAAGTCGCATATGCCGGCAAGGGATGATGCGAGCGATTGATAATTTTGATTTTCATTGCTTGGGTCTCTGAAAGGAAAGTGATCAACTGAGAAAAATAGTCCTTCCGGAAAACTAACGCTCTTTCCAGTCTCCGTTTTCTTTGATGAGTTCGATAAGCTGTTGTACGGCCTGCTCCTGAGGAATACCACGACGAACACATATCTTCTGTTTATACAGATCGATTCGTCCCGGACCCGCCCCTACGTAGCCATAGTCGGCATCGGCCATTTCACCCGGCCCATTGACGATACAGCCCATAATGCCGATCTTCAATTCTTTTAGATGTGCAGTTGCAGCTTTGATTCGAGCTACGGTTTCTTGCAAATTGTACAATGTACGGCCACAGCTCGGGCAGCTGATATATTCCGTCCGACTCATACGTAACCTTGTAGCTTGTAAAATACCGAAAGCCAAGTGATTCACAGCGACCGAAGGCAGTTTGTCTGCAGTAATCATAAGCCCATTGCCTCGCCCTTCAAGAAGTATAGCCCCCATGTCAGCCGACGCTTGTAGCTGAAGATCTTCCAAATCGGTGCAGTCATACCTGCGGTGCAGGATGACAGGACATCGACATCCTGCCAGCTCCAAACGATGAAGCATTGCACGCCATTCAGCTACGGGATTGATACCCACGGATTCAAGGATAATAACTGTGTCAGAGATTGCTTCAATAGTCTGTAGACAATCGTCAGTCAGATCATCCTGTCGGATGGAACGAAAAACGATATTTTCCAGCAGCATATCCTCACGATAATACCGACCATCGGCCCCGAGTACGATGTCAGGCAAGAGTTCGGTATCGAAATGATCATCTCCCTGTCTGCGGTCCGATATGACAATCGGAATGTGCTTACTTCCGATAAAGTCTCCGACAGCATATGTTTCTTGGCGCCGGAGTTTATCCCGATCGTAACGATCTGGTTGAGGAACAGCTACCGACGGGTGGCCGTTACGTTTCTCTATATAGGCAAGCAATTTGCGGGCTACCGGAATCTCATGCTCCGGATCCTCACTCAGTGAAACACGAATGGTATCGCCAATGCCATCAGCCAAAAGCGAACCTATGCCGACAGCACTCTTGATCCGCCCGTCCTCACCATCGCCAGCCTCGGTGACACCGATGTGAAGCGGATAGTGCATGTCTGCAGCATCCATTCGTTCCACAAGAAGGCGTACAGCTGCTGTCATGACCAAAGTATTCGATGCTTTCATCGAGATCACCACATCGTCGAACTCATGTTCGTGGCATACATCGAGGTATTCCATGCAGCTTTGTACCATGCCTTCAGCCGTATCGCCATAGCGCGTAAGCATACGTTCGGACAGAGAGCCATGATTGACTCCGATGCGGATGGCTCGCCCTAATCGTTTGGCATCTTCCACGAAAGAGCCGAAACGTTCTCTCACAGCTTTATGTCCCAGATCGAAAGCTTCCTCTTCAGTCAGATTGCCCCCGGACTTCATCTCGACGAAATTGCCCGGATTGATGCGCACCTTCTCCACATGCAACAGAGCTTCTTCTGCAACTTTGGGACTAAAGTGAATATCCGCTACCAATGGTATGTGATAGCCCAAACGGCATAGCCCGGCATGGATATGCTGAAGATTGGCGGCTTCACGTACACCCTGAGCCGTAAAACGGACATAATCAGCCCCTGCATCTATAATTCGAGCTGCCTGATCGACAGATGCCTGTGTGTCCATGGTGGACACATTGGCCATAGATTGTATGCGAATGGGAAAATCTCCGCCGAGAGGTGTATCACCTATTTGAGCTACGGATGTCTTGCGTCTTTTATATCCGAACAGATCGAGCATAGTCTTGCTATATTCTTTGGATTGCCGATTCGAGCGGGAACGACTCACACTACTTCGAAAAGATAATAGAGAAAAAGAAAGGCAGACTACAGCCGATAGCGGCTCATAAATAAGCCACGGCTATAGACTGCCGATCTTTTTTGTGCCGAAGACCAACGGGGCAGGACAGGGCTTTAATTCGTTTTGAAGTTGTACTTCACCTCTGCCAGCTCGCGATTGGCCTTAACGACTTTTTCTTTGAGCGACTCCTTATAGGCCTCCAGTCGAGCATAGAGAGCTTCATCGCCGGTAGCCATCATCTGGACGGCCAAAAGTGCTGCATTCTGGGCAGCATTGATCCCCACAGTAGCAACGGGGATCCCCGGAGGCATTTGAACGATGGCCAACAGAGCATCCATTCCGTCAAGAGTGGCATTGATGGGTACACCTATTACCGGAATAGACGTCATGGAAGCAATTACGCCACACAAATGAGCTGCCATACCGGCAGCAGCGATAATTACCTTGATACCGCGAGCTCTGGCCTCGTGTGCAAAAGTCTCTACTTCAGCCGGAGTACGATGAGCCGAAAGCGCCAACATCTCGAATGGAATCTGCATTTCATCGAGCATTTTGGCGGCTTTCTCCATAATGGGCAGATCGGAAGTACTACCCATGATGATGCTTACCAAAGGCTGCATTTATTGAGCTATCAGTTTTTCGTATTCGGCAGCACTCAGGAGGTTGTCGAAGTCGGCAGCATTTGCAGCCTTAACCTTGATAATCCAACCGGCACCGTAGGGATCGCTGTTTACGAGTTCGGGTTGCTCTTCCAGATCAGGGTTCACTTCCAATACCTCGCCGGCGATAGGCATCATCAGGTCGGAAACAGTCTTCACAGCTTCGATCGATCCGAAAACCTCATCAGCCTCGAGCGTTTCGCCTTCGGTAGTAACGTCCACATAGACAATTTCGCCCAATTCGCCTTGAGCATAGTCCGTGATACCGATGAAGACAACGTCGCCTTCTTGGCGAGCCCACTCATGATCCTTAGAATACTTCAGTTCTGCAGGAGTTTTCATTTCTAATTTTCTTGTTGATTATGTTTTGAAAAAATGCTTTTGCAAAGTTAGTCAAAGTTTACACTCGTACAGCGAATTGCTATTCGTTGTTTTTGCAACTTTTAGTTCGAGAAAAACTATCCTGTTTTATTGGGTTGATGTTATTGGATTACTACGGGAGAAACGGATCAATGGAATATAAAATGGAGTAGCTCCCGAAGCAAATCCCCACTGCCGGCAAATGTGCCAGTCGTATCCACCCCCTTACTGCGGGCATCCGTCATCCGGATCTCGTGTATAATGTCGAAAACCTTCCTCGTCGAATACATCTTCAGCCCTGTCATATAGTCGCGCACTTGGAAATTGCGTATCGACAATGCTTTCATGATAGCATCGGGATTTTTCTGTGGCAAGTAGCAAACGATCATCAGGTTGCTGAAATAGTTGAAGAGTACGGGTAGAGTGGCCTGTATGGGGTGCTCCTTCTCATTTCTGGCAAAGTAGTGAGCGATGCGAAAGGTTTTGCCCGTTTCGCGATTGACTATGGCACGAAGGAGTTCGAAATTATTGAAGGATTTGCTTACTCCGATATGCTGCTCCACGATCTCGGACGTGACCACTCCCCTACTATCTTGTGTTATGAGAATAAGCTTGTCCAGCTCATTCATCAACTTCTCCAGATCATTGCCGAGGTAATCGGCCAGCATATATGCCACTTCGGGCGATACGGTCAGTTTCTTGCCGGCAGCAGCCGACAGGATGAAGTCCGGCATCTTATAGTCGGGTATGGTCTCGGACACGAATACTTTCCCGAGCTTTTCAGCCTTCGTATAGAAAGCCTTTCGCTTATCGGGTTTCTTCTTATAGGCAATGACCAGAATCGTAGTATCGGGGAAAGTGCCATAATGTGCTTCGAGCAAGTCGATATTGTCCACTAACTGCGCCTCCCGAACGACGATCAACTGCCTCCGGCCCATCATCGGGAAACGGCGCGCTTCGTTCGCTATATCGGCTACGGAGGTTTTGTCGCCGTAGAGGATAACCCTGTTGAAGTCCCATTCATCTACCGGCACCACGTGCGTCTCCAGCAGAGTGGCCAACTCGTCTATATAGAAGGGTTCCTCGCCGGCCAGCAGATAGAGTGGCGAGAATTGGCACTTACGTACAGAATCGACAATATCGGAATAGGAGGCCATAGAGATGAGGGGGGGGTATTACCAGTTGAAGCGAATATGCTTGATGGAAGATTTGTTCTCCCGAATGATTTCGAGAGCATCGATACCAAGCATCAGATGCTCTTCGGCAAAGTTGTCCGTTACGAGCTGATCGCTCTCTTCCGTCTTGACACCTTCTGGGAACATAGGTCTGTCGGAAATCAGAAGCAACGCTCCCATGGGAATCTTATTGGCAAATCCTACCGTCATGAGCGTAGCCGTCTCCATATCCACGCCGCTTGCATGCGTACTGCGCAGATAGTCCTTGAACTTCTCATCGTACTCCCAGACCCGCCGGTTCGTAGTATAGACCGTACCTGTCCAGTAGTCCTTGCCTTTGTTCTGAATGGCTGACGAAATGGCTCGCAGTACGGAAAAGGAGGGCAGAGAGGGCACCTCCTCGGGCAGATAGTCGTTGGACGTACCCTCGCCGCGTATGGCAGCTATGGGCAGGAGGTAATCGCCCAAAGCATTTTCCAGTTTCAGGCCTCCGCATTTGCCGAGAAAGATCACAGCCTTGGGGTGTATAGCCCAGAGCAAGTCCATGATGGTAGCCGCATTGGCACTACCCATGCCGAAGTTGATGAGGGTGACGCCTTCGGCCGAAGCATTCGGCATGGAGGTATGTTCTCCGACGATAGGTACCCCGTAGTGCTCGGCGAAGACATGCAGATAGTGCGAAAAGTTCGTCAGCAGGATGTACGGTTCGAAATCGATCAGCTGCCTCTGCGTATATCGCGGCAACCAGTTCTCAACTATCTCTTGCTTCGTTTTCATAAAAACAGACCTATATTTGTAACACTCGTTCCGAAAATTCTAAGATTCCCGAGCGAAACAAAGATAGGATGATTCAGCTAAACCTTCCTCCTTACGAACATCGTATTCGCCAAGAAGATGAGTCCATGCTCATTTTCGACAGTATTCGGCATCGCTATGTGGCTCTAACGCCGGAGGAGTGGGTGCGCCAGCACTTTGTCCACTATCTGACCGATGTGCTGGGATACCCGGCCGATCTGATCCGCAACGAAGCACAGCTACGAATAGACCGGCGGAAGAAACGCTGCGATACGGTCGTCTACGATACGAATCTGCGGCCGATCGTTCTCTGCGAATACAAGGCTCCGACAGTGTCGCTGACTCAGAAGACGATGGATCAAATCCTCTGCTACAACTTCATCTTCCGCGTACCGCTCTTGCTTCTGAGCAACGGATTGCAGCATGCAGCCTGTCTAGTGGATTACGAACAGAGCGGCTACGTATTCCTGCCCGAAATCCCTTCTTACGAAGAACTGACAACTATCATTCAATCAAACCAATAATTATGCCATTTTTAGAAGCCAATCATATTCGCAAGCGGTATGCAGCCCATACTGCGCTGGACGATGTGAGCATAAGCGTCCGGAAGGGGCGCGTCTTCGGTCTGCTTGGCCCTAACGGTGCCGGCAAGACCAGTCTGATACGTATCATCAACCGCATCACCGCTCCCGACGAGGGCAAAGTGATCTTCGACGGCCGTCCCATGCAGGCGGAGGACGTTCGCCGCATCGGCTATCTGCCCGAAGAGCGAGGGCTGTACCCCAAGATGAAAGTGGGCGAGCAGGCCATCTATCTGGCGCAACTCAAAGGAGTAAACAAACACGAAGCGCGCAAGCGGCTCACCGACTGGTTCGAGAAGTTCGACATCATGCCCTGGTGGAACAAAAAAGTGGAGGAGCTGTCCAAAGGGATGCAGCAGAAGGTGCAGTTCGTGTGCACCGTCATTCACGAACCGGAATTGCTCATATTCGACGAACCCTTCAGCGGATTCGATCCGGTCAATGCCGACCTGCTGAAGCGTGAAATACTGGAGCTGGCCGGCAAGGAGCGTACCGTCATCTTCTCGACGCACAACATGCAGTCGGTGGAAGAAGTATGCGACGACTTCGCGCTGATCAACAAATCGCGCGTAGTGCTCCACGGAGCCGTGCGCGAAGTGCGCAGGGAGAACAGCCTCGGCATTATCCGCATGGTAGTCGAAGGCGAGCTGCCGGCAGACTACCTCGGCCGGATCCGGATACTGGAGAAGACGGAGCTGCCGGGTTCCATGACGAAGCTGAGAGTGCGCAAAGAAACCACGGCGCACAACCGCGATCTCGTGCGCGACCTGCCCGAGTCGGTACGGCTCGTGTCCTTCTACGAAGAGATCCCGAGCATGCACGACATATTCATCAAGACCGTAGGCCACGGCGTAGAGGAAGAGAATCCGATCCAAGCACAACAAGAAAACACCGATACACACTGACGTTATGAACAACATTAACACTATCATACAACGCGAATACATGATTCGCGTCCGAAAGAAATCCTTCCTCGTGATGACGATCCTGATGCCCATCCTCTTCGTCGGGCTGGTCTCTCTGCCGATCGTATTGGCGCAGCTCGGAGGCGACATGAAGACCATCGCCATTGCCGACCGCACGGGAGAATACGAGCAGCTATTCAAGGAGAACGACGAATTCCGATTCGTCCATGCCGAGAAGACTGCCGAAGAATACAGGAAAATGGGAGCCGACAAATCAGGCATCGACGCCGTTCTCGAAATCCGTCAGGATTTGCTCGAGGATCCCAACGCCGTGGCCATATACGGTTACAAGCAACTGCCTGCTTCCGTAAGCAATCATATCTCGAGGATCCTGTCCGACTATCTCTCCGACAAAAAGATAGCATCCTACAACATCCCCGACATCAAGCAGATCCTCGCCGACAGCAAGATAGAGCTATCGGTGCATACCTATAAATGGAGCGAGGACGGCACCAACGAACGCACATCGGGTGAATTGGCTTCGGGCATCAGCATGATGATGATGGTAGTCATCTTCTTTCTGATCATGACTTTGGCGGCTATGGTGCAGGCCGGCGTGCTGGAAGAGAAGAAAAACCGGATCATGGAAGTAATGGTGTCCTCCACACGGCCGTTCGACCTGATGATGGGCAAAATCATCGGTATCGGTCTCGTAGGCCTTACGCAGCTCATCTGCTGGGGAGTGCTCACGGTACTGCTGCTGACGGTAGCACAGATCGCCTTCCTCGGCAATCTGTACAGCCCAGAGGCCCTGAGTCGGATGCAGGCTTCCGACATAACGGGCATGGCCTCGTCCATGAATGCAGAGGACTTCGCCGAGATGAAGGAAGTGATGAACATCATCGGGGGCATCAACTTCGGAGAGCTGTTCGTGATGTTTCTCATCTTTTTCATCGGCGGCTACCTGCTCTACTCCTCAATCTTCGCCGTTATCGGCTCGATGGTATCGAACGACGAAGACACCAGCCAGTTCATGATGCCCGTGATGATCCTCCTGATGTTCGGCTTCTATGCCGCCTACGGCAGCATGAACAATCCCGAAGGATCGCTCGCATTCTGGTGTTCGCTGATCCCTTTCACCTCCCCCCTTGTGATGATGGTGCGGTTGCCCTACGACGTTCCGCTGTGGCAGGAGTTGCTAAGCATCGGCCTGCTGTACGGATGCTTCGTATTGATGACGTGGATCGGGGCGAAGATTTACCGCGTAGGCGTGCTCATGTACGGCAAGAAGCCATCGATCAAAGAGATCATCCGCTGGATAAACTATAAATAAGGCTCTACCAACAGGAAGGGGGAAAGGGAATCCTCCCGCGACTGTAAAAAACCGAGCATAAACATCGAACCCCAAACGGCCGCCTGAAAGGTCGTTTGGGGTTTGTTCTTATATAAATCCGACCAAAAGTGCAAAAAAGAGAGATACAAGCCACGGTTTCGGCCGCGGGAATGCCATTGTTCGGTGGAGAATCTGCATCTCGGCCATGAAATGCAGAATTCCCACCGGACAATCTGCAAATCGGCACTGCAATTACTTCCTCCAAGTTGAGACCTTTGCACGGCGATTGGTGTGTATTTTGTTTGTTAATTCATTGTATAATAACGTCAGTTCGATCTAAGCGGAAATAGGAAAGTTAGGGTTTCTGATGATTTCAATATTGAGTTCAGGCTTTTTAGGCAGGATGTTGTAAGCGATGATACCGGAGATCAGGTTGGTGACAAAATTGTTGACACTGCGATGTCTCGTGTGCTCTATCTGACAGACATTTTTGAGCATATCATTGACCGTTTCGATCAAGGCTCTCTTTCTCAATAAAACTTTGTCATATAGATGCATCAGGGAGTTCTTCATGTTCTTTTTGATTTTGGTTATCATGTGGATGTCATCGACAAAGAGCCGGTCAAAAAGGTTTTGGGAAATGTAGCCTCTATCGGCAATGAGTTTGCCAAAAAGATTCTTGGTGAATGTTCCGTCTTTCAGAGGTTCTCTGTCATCACAATTGCCCGGTGTGATTTGATAGTTGATGATTTCACCCCTGTCGTTGATAACAATATGCAGCTTGAATCCATAAAACCAACCCATGGTGCTTTTGCCTTTTTGAGCCCATCCCCTCATTGTCCTATGCCCATGAGCTCGTTTGATATGACAAGCCTTCAATGGGGTGGAATCGATGAAAGAGATGCCTGTACATTGACCCAAACAACACATATTGAGAAATGCTATCAGCTTGAAACCTACCCTGCTTTGCAGCTCCACAAAGCGATTATAAGAGACAAGATGTGGAAACTCGGATCGACAAGAATGGGTGATGTATTGAAGATAAAAAGCTTTCAAATCTCGGTATCTTGACAGATGAAAAAGGATCAGGATGGTCATGACCTCACTGTCCGACATCTTAAACTTTCTATTCCTGCGTTTTTTGTCTGCCTCTTCGAGGGTCTTTTTCTTGATTGTTTCATCAAAAAGCTTGGAGAAATCATCTATGATGCAAAAAACATCAACTATATTTGTCTTCATAAAGTAGCGTTTTGTTTGTTCGTATCTTATTGATTATCAACTGCTAAGATACAAATAATTCGCTACTTTTTCAAGCATAATGCCCACGTCCTTTGGGCGTTTACCACTAATCAGAAAACAAATCCATTGGCTTTTTCTTACGTCGAACTGACGTTGTAAGCAGATTCCTCACGAATTTGGTTCCGGAATTGGCCGGAATGCGGTTCGAGTTTTCTGAGATTCACGAGCGAGAATTTTTCCGTTGTGGCGCGTAAAATTTTTACTTCCCGAACCAAAACGAAAAAATTCCCGAGCCACGTTTTTCCAAACGCCAAACCGCCATTTTTACGAACTGACGTGTACTGAATCGGAGAGGTCAAAAAAACCAGTAATCATGTCGAAACATTTGACCGATTCCGAGCGTCTTCACATTGTGGAAGAATACCTCGGCAGCCCCGGAGCAAGTATGCCATCGAGAAGAAGTACAACATTGCCCAGGGGCTTATTAGAGACCATTGTACGGCATTTTTGCGATATGACCATTGGTCTTTTCTTAACGTGAGTTCGATATAAAGAAATGGCACAACACATTGGTTATTAGTGTGTTTTATTTTCCACACAGTGTTTTTCAGGCACTTATATTGCTTTCAGATGGCTTTTTATCTACATCTGAAACCCAATGACTTGGAAGCCGCCCCTTCTTCCCGATCATTATGCAGCCGGAGAATCACAAAAGAGTATGATTTACAGCTACTTGTTATTTTTATGGTATGTTCGCTTAGATCGAACTGGCGTGAGGAAAAAGAGGCAGAGGAGGATTATCAAAAACAGGTTGTCCGTCAACGTAAAGGGACGGATGAAGAAGCCCGTTGGGTGTGCAAACAAAAGCGTTATCACTACGGATACAAAAAGCATTGTCTGACCAATGTTCAAGGCATTGTTCAAAAGGTGATAACGACAGCAGCGAACCGCAGTGACACGAAGGAGTTTATTCCCCTATTGCAGGGTGCAAACATACCTCAAGGCACAGCCGTCTTGGCGGACAAAGGATATGCTTGCGGGGAAAATCGTTCCTACCTGCAAACCCATCACCTTCAAGACGGCATTATGCACAAGGCACAACGCAACAGGGCATTGACCGAGGAAGAGAAGCAACGAAACAAAGCAATCGGTCCGATACGGAGCACCATCGAACGCACCTTTGGCAGTATTCGCCGGTGGTTTCATGGCGGACGATGTCGATACCGGGGACTTGCCAAGACCCATACTCAAAACATTCTTGAAAGCATCGCCTTTAATTTATACAGAACCCCGGGGATAATTATGTCCTCATCCGTAGGATAAGGCATACCCCCCCTTGAGGAGCTCGTGCAAGTAGCTCCTCAAGGGGGGGATTTACAACTACTTTCACTCCTTACTGCCACCCCTTTCACTCGCTCCTTTTATGCCAAGAACTCCTCTTCCCTCCACCTCCTTATTTTGCAAAGGTCTCAAGTTGGAGCGACCCTTTTCGGCGACAAGATGCAGATTTTCCACCGAACAGCCCTTTTCCCGCTCGGCCATCGTCCGAAAACGCAAGCAATCGTGCTAAAGAAAAAGTACATTTGTCTCCGATTATCGCACTCTGCATTTCGCATCATACGAGTCAAGAAAAACTTTTTACACAACACCTGATGAATATGCCCACCGGGGAAACCCACAAGTCTCCCCCTTCCTCCTCGCATCGAGGACTGTCCGATGCCGAAGTCTTACATAGCCGAGCTACCCACGGCTCGAACGAACTGACTCCCCGCGAGCGCGAATCGCTCTGGAGCAAGTTTTTCGAGAAGTTCAAAGATCCCATCATCATCATCCTGCTCGTGGCCATGGTGCTTTCGTTTGCCGTGGCTTGCTATCACTACTTCACGGGCGGAGAGGGCGTCTCCGTCTTTCTGGAGCCGACAGGGGTGCTGCTCGCTGTCGTATTGGCCACGGGAGTAGCCTTTTTCTTCGAGATGAAATCCGAGAAGGAGTTCGAGATCCTGAATCAGGTCAATGAAGACATATTATATAAGGTATATCGCAACGGCATGATCTGCAGGGTGCTCAAAAAAGAAATCGTCGTAGGCGACCTGGTCGTTCTGGAAATGGGAGAGCAAATTCCGGCCGACGGCCGACTCATCGAAGCCATCTCGCTACAGATCGACGAATCCAGCCTGACGGGCGAACCCGTTGTAAACAAAACCACCGACCGGCAGGACTTCGACGCGGAAGCCACCTACCCCTCCGATTACATCTGCCGAGGCACCACCATTCTGGACGGCCACTGCACTTTCAGGGTGGAAAAGGTGGGCGACGCCACGGAATACGGACGGGTATTCGAGGGTGCCCGACCAGACAACAGCGTACAGACGCCCCTGAACAGACAGCTCGACCATCTGGCCGGCCTGATCACGAACGTCAGCTATAGCATAGCAGCCTTGGTACTCATCGGTAGCATCATCATGTACGCCGCCAACGGCGGATTCTTCCCCTTCGACTGGGCGTATGCCCTCTCCTTTTTCCTCAATAAGATCATGATAGCCGTCACGGTCATCGTCGTAGCCGTCCCCGAGGGATTGCCCATGAGCGTGACGCTGAGTCTGGCCTACAGCATGCGCAGCATGATGAAGACTAACAATCTAGTACGAAAGATGCATGCTTGCGAAACCATGGGGGCAGCTACCGTCATCTGCACAGACAAGACGGGAACCCTGACACAGAATCGCATGGCCGTGGCAGACACATACTTCGATCCAGAGCATGAGGCAGATTCTTCGCTTCTGGCCGAAGCCATGGCCGCCAACTCCACAGCCTATCTGGACTGCTCGGACGAAAAGGCGATACGTCCCCTCGGCAACCCCACCGAAGGAGCCTTGCTCCTATGGCTCAGAGAGAGGGGAATAAACTATCTGACCGTGCGCGAAGCCTGCCCCCTACTCCTGCAACTGACCTTCTCCACCGAGCGCAAATACATGGCCACGGTAGTCCGATCGGCTTCCCTCGGCAAGCCTGTACTCTGGGTCAAAGGCGCACCGGAGATCGTGCTCGGCTTCTGCTCCTTGCCCGATGAAGAAAAAGTCGGCTCCTATACCCGAAAGCTCGCCGAATATCAGGGCAAGGCAATGCGTACCATCGGATTTGCATACAAGGAGCTGTCCTCCGACGAGGAGCAGGTATTTGCCAATGGGCGTCTCCACGTGCATGACCTCCGCTTCATGGGTATAGTCGGCATAGCCGATCCCATTCGCTCCGACGTTCCCGAAGCGATCAGCGACTGTATGAAGGCCGGCATTCAGGTGAAAATCGTAACGGGCGATACACCGGGTACCGCCCGGGAGATCGGTCGCCAAATAGGACTGTGGGACGAAAGCTGTACGGAGCGGAATATGATCACCGGTTCGGATTTCGCAGCCCTCACCGACGAGGAACTGCGCCCTCGGATAGGCGAACTGCGTATCATGTCCCGCGCTCGTCCGATGGACAAGGAAAGGCTTGTACGCCTGCTGCAGGAAGCTCACGAAGTGGTGGCCGTGACGGGCGACGGCACGAACGACGCTCCTGCACTCAACCGCGCACAGGTGGGCCTCTCGATGGGCGATGGCACTGCCGTAGCCAAAGAGGCGAGCGACATCACCATTCTGGACAATTCTTTCAGCAGCATTGCCAAAGCCGTTATGTGGGGACGATCGCTTTATCGGAATATCCGCCGTTTTATCCTCTTTCAGATGACCATCAACGTCGTGGCCTGTATCATCGTTCTGATCGGCGCATTTGTGGGTACGGAGTCGCCCCTTACCGTGACGCAAATGCTGTGGGTCAATCTCATCATGGACACTTTCGCCGCCTTGTCCTTGGCTTCGCTCCCTCCCGACAAGGGTGTGATGAAGGAGCAACCCCGCCGGCAGGACGATGCCATCATCAACCCGCTGATGGCACGACGAATTTTCGGGCTTGGCGGAGGATTCGTTTTGCTGCTCTTCAGCCTGATCCAATACTTCAAACATGCCGAACTCAACAGCATGATGGACTTCCACCTCGGTGCATGGGCTACTGCCCTTTTCGACTTCCGGCCTGTAGAGAATGCCCTTTCCGACTTTGAGCTAAGTGCATTCTTCTCCATATTCGTTTTCCTCCAATTCTGGAATATGTTCAACGCCAAAGCATTTATGACAGGGCGGAGTGCCCTGCACCGGCTGTGGAAATGTCGCAACTTCGTCCTCATCGCCCTGCTGATTCTTATAGGACAAATCATCATCACGACTTTTGGCGGAGGCATGTTCCGCGTAGTACCCCTTGCCCCGATGGACTGGATTCTCATCATCCTCGCGACGAGTCTGATCCTCTGGTTGCGCGAATTGGAACGCATATTGCCTACTTTTGCAAATCATCTTATTCATAATCGACAATAATGAAAAAAGCTATTCTTTCCGGAGCGGCCTTGCTCCTCGGCCTGTGTGCCAACGCACAAAACGTGCAGTTGCACTACGATTTCGGTCATTCCATCTACGACGAACTAGATGGACGTCCCAAACTGACTACCACAGTGGAAAACTTCACACCCGACAAATGGGGAAGCACCTTCTTCTTCATCGACATGGATTATGCGCGCGACGGTATCCGGTCGGCTTATTGGGAGATTTCGCGCGAACTGAAGTTTTGGCAAGCTCCCGTTTCCATTCATTTGGAGTACAACGGAGGCCTCTCCACAAGCTTTACTTTCGGACATGATGCTCTGATCGGTGCCACCTACACCTACAACAACCCCTCCTTTACACGTGGATTTACGATCACGCCCATGTACAAGCATCTGGGTGCGCACGACTTCCACACCTATCAGATCACCGGCACTTGGTACATGCACTTTCTGGACGGTCTGCTTACCTTCAACGGCTTCCTCGATCTTTGGGGTTTCCCCCAAGAGAACCCAATCGGGGGCCCTGTGCTCAAAGAAGGGGATAAGTTCGTATTCCTGTCCGAACCGCAGTTCTGGATCAACCTCAATCGCATCAAAGGCATCGACAAGGATTTCAATCTCAGCATAGGGACAGAGATGGAAATCAGCAGGAACTTCGCTCGCATGGACAAATTCTCCTGCATCCCTACTCTTGCGGTCAAATGGACTTTCAACTGAACGAAACTCTTCAGTAAAAAATGAAAACTTGGCAATCCATTCTCGGATTCAATCCCGAGAAGCACTCCGTCCGAACGGAGTTTATTGCAGGGGTGACCACTTTCCTGACCATGAGTTACATCTTGGCGGTCAACCCTGATATTCTTGCTGCAGCAGGGATGGACAAAGGAGCCGTATTCACGGCCACGGCACTTTCTTCGGCCGTGGCTACGCTGCTGATTGCATTTTTGGCCAAGCTGCCCTTCGCTCAAGCTCCGAGCATGGGGATCAACGCTTTCTTCGCCTTTACTCTGGTTCAAGGCATGGGCTACTCTTGGCAGACTGCACTGGCTGCCGTCTTTGTGGAGGGGATCGTCTTCATCCTGCTGACGACATTCAATATCCGTGAGAAGATCGTCGATTGCATTCCTTACAATCTGCGCTATGCTATCTCGGCCGGTATCGGCATGTTTATCGCTTTCATCGGACTGAAGAACGCCGGTATTATCGTATCCCATCCGGCTACATTGGTCGCTCTCGGGCCTTTCACTCCGATATTCTTGCTGGCCATCCTCGGTATCATCCTCAGCGCGGCACTGGTCGTGCGCAAGGTGCGAGGGGCTTTGTTCTACAGTATCGCCATTTGTACGATCGTCGGCATTCCGCTGGGAGTGACAACCATTCCCGAAGGATTTGCCCCTATCTCCTCTCCGCAGAGCCTGAGTCCCACTTTCCTGCAAATGGATTTCGCCCCTCTCCTTTCGTTCGATATGGCTATGACGATATTCGCTCTCGTCTTCATGGATATTTTCAATACGATCGGCACACTGATAGGAGCAGCTGCCAAGACTGAAATGATGGACGAAAAAGGGAATGTCAAGAATATCAAGCAGGCCATGATGGCCGATGCCATCGGTACAAGCCTCGGTGCCATACTGGGCACCTCCACGGTAACTACTTATGTGGAGAGCGGATCGGGCATTGCCGAAGGAGGACGAACGGGTTTGACGGCATTGGTTACGGGCAGCTTTTTCCTGTTGGCTCTTTTTCTGTCGCCCCTGTTTCTCCTTGTCCCGGGTGCAGCTACGACAGGTGCTCTTGTGATGGTAGGGGTATTTATGCTCGGATCCATTTCGATGATCGATTTGTCCGACCTGTCCGAGACTTTTCCCGTCTTCATCACACTGCTGACAATGGTACTCACCTACTCTATCGCAGAGGGAATGGCCTTGGGGATGTTGGCATTCGTCTTTGTCAAACTCTTGTCCGGACAATACCGCAGTATATCCCTACCTCTTTACATTCTGGCTGTTCTTTTCATCCTGCGTTATGCCTTTGCATGACGAATAATCGATCTCAAATAGTTGAGCCATGATCGTTTTTCCCAATGCAAAAATCAACCTCGGCTTGCAGGTTGTAGCCAAGCGAGCGGACGGCTACCACAACATCGAGACAGTCTTCTATCCGATCCCGCTGACCGATGCTTTGGAGATCGAAGTACGAGAGGATACTTGCGACCGTCTTTCCGTCCATGGCATTCCCATTGATGCTGCAACGGAGGACAATTTGGTCATGAAAGCGATCTTGGCTCTTCGCCGAAAATTTGATTTTCCCCCACTGACTATCGAGCTTATCAAGCACATTCCGTCAGGAGCAGGCTTGGGAGGAGGTTCTTCGAATGCGTCTTTCATGCTGAAGTTGGTGAGGGACTATTTCTCTCTACCGATCGATGACAAAGAATTGGCGGCAATAGCACTGACGATCGGTGCCGATTGTCCTTTTTTCGTAGGAAATCGGCCGGTATTGGCCACCGACCTTGGCCAAGTCTTTACTCCGCTACCCAATTTTTCTCTGTCCGGTCTCCATATCGCTATAGTAAAACCACCCATCCATATCAACACAGCAGCTGCATACAAAGGTCTCAAGCATGTGGGCAAACGAGAGACAATGCCGGATGAGATTGTTTACATGCCCGTAGATGAATGGAGAGGGAAATTGGTGAATGATTTCGAAGAAAGCCTTTTCCCTGAACATCCTCGACTTGCCGAACTAAAAGAAATGCTCTATCGGTCGGGGGCTTTGTACGCTGCAATGTCCGGTTCCGGATCTGCACTATTCGGTCTTTTCCGGGAAAAGCCTCAGCTCGATAAGGCTGCTATCACCGACTGCTTCCGATGGCAAAGCATCATCCCCTGACAGATTGGTTACCTACCTCCAAAAAAGAAATGGAGGCCAAAGGATGGGACGAAGTGGATGTCATTCTCTTTAGCGGAGATGCTTATGTGGATCACCCGTCCTTCGGAGCTGCCGTCGTAGGAAGAATTTTAGAAGCCGAAGGGCTTCGTGTGGCTATCGTTCCCCAACCGAACTGGCGCGACGATCTTCGGGACTTCCGCAAATTGGGACGTCCTCGCTTGTTTTTCGGAGTTTCGGCAGGAGCGATGGATTCGATGGTGAATAAATACACCGCCAATCGCCGTCTGCGCAGCGAAGACGCTTACACACCGGACAGACGTTCGGATATGCGTCCCGACTACCCAACCATCGTTTACACCCGCATACTGAAAGAGCTGTTTCCGGATGTACCGGTCATTGTCGGGGGGATCGAAGCTTCTCTCCGCCGGCTGACGCATTACGACTATTGGCAGGACAAATTGCTCCCCGGTATACTCTATCAATCAGGTGCCGACCTCCTGATCTACGGCATGGGAGAACTTCCTTTGCACGAGATAGCACAGCGATTGATAGCCGGCGAACCGTTCGACAGTTTGAAGAGCATTCGGCAGATAGCCTATCTTGTTCCAAAAGGAAAGACACCTGTGCCCTGCAAAAACGATCGGCATCTCTTCTCCCATGAAGAATGTTTGTCGGACAAACGCAAGCAGGCACAGAACTTCCGAGAGATAGAGATACAGAGCAATCGCTACGAGGCAGACCGCATACTCCAGGCCGTCGGAGATTCTACCATCGTGGTCAATCCCCCTTTTCCACCCATGAATACGGCACAAATAGATCAGTCATTCGACTTACCGTACACGCGCCTGCCTCATCCGCGTTATAAGGGGAAGATTATTTCAGCCTATGAGATGATCAAGCACTCGGTCAATGTTCATCGCGGCTGTTTCGGTGGTTGTGCCTTCTGTACCATTTCGGCCCATCAAGGGAAATTTATAGCCTCACGCAGCGAAGCGTCCGTACTCCGCGAAGTGAAAGAGATCACTGAAATGGAGGATTTCAAGGGGTACCTGAGCGATGTCGGAGGCCCTTCGGCCAATATGTACAAAATGCAGGGCTACGACCTCTCGATCTGCAAACGCTGCAAAAAGCCGAGTTGCATTCATCCGAATGTGTGCCCCAATCTGAACGCCGATCATCGTCCTCTGCTGGATTTATTGAGAAAGATCGACAAGAATCCCAAGATCAAGAAGAGCTTTATCGGCAGTGGTGTAAGAATGGATCTCCTCCTTCATAATTATAAAGACAAGGTACTGAAGAAAGCTGCGGACGAATATACGGAGGATCTCATCGTAAAGCATGTATCAGGACGTCTGAAAGTAGCTCCCGAACATAGCTCGGATCGCGTACTCAATCTGATGCGCAAGCCTCCTTTCCGGCAGTTCGCCGAATTCACCAAACGTTTCCAACGTATCAACGAAGCACATGGGCTGCGTCAGCAACTCATCCCTTATTTCATATCCAGCCACCCGGGCTGTACCGAAGAGGATATGGCCGAACTGGCGATACTGACAAAAAAGCTCGACTTCAAACTGGAACAGATACAGGACTTTACTCCTACACCTATGACTTTAGCGACGGAAATGTACTACACCGGCTACCATCCTTATACGCTTCAGCCTGTATATACAGCCATCAAGAAAGAAGAAAAGATGCGCCAGCACATGTTTTTCTTCTGGTACAAACGGGAAGAAGCCGACAAGATCCGTCGCGAGCTACACCGAATCGGACGACCGGATCTCATTGCCAAGCTGTTCGATCGCACTACTTCCTCTCGCAACGATCGCCATACTCCTCCGTCCACGCAACCTCGCAAAGGCAAAAGCAAAAGCCGCCATTCTTAGCGACAAGGATTACACTTAAAGTCGGAAAATCTTGACGAAAGGCGAAGGCCTTTTGAGTGGAAAAAGGTAGAGACGAGACGAAAGCAATCCTCAAATTTCCAATCAGAGAAAAGCAGCTTTTCTCGGGCTCACAACATGAGAAAGAGGCCGCGCCAACAGGTGGCGCGGCCTCTTTGCTTGGGTTGGTAATCGATCGAAGCGCAGAGACTATGCTTCGTCTTTGGTCTGCTCTTCGTATTCTTTCAGCAGACGCTCTTGTACATCGGCAGGAACCAATTCATAGGAAGCAAACTTCATCGTGAAAGATGCGCGTCCACCTGTAATAGAGCTGAGCGAAGTGGAATAGTTGGAAAGCTCTTTCAGAGGCACTTTCGCCAAAAGCTGCTCATAACCCTTGCGGCTGTTCATACCCATGATGATGGCACGACGTCCCTGCATATCGCTCATGACATCGCCCAAATAATCGGCAGGAACCGATACTTCCACATCATAGACAGGCTCCAGAATCTTCGGGCCGGCTTCTTTGAAAGCCGTGCTGAAAGCATTCCGACCGGCCAACATGAACGATACTTCGTTGCTGTCCACAGGGTGCATCTTACCATCGTAAACCACTACGCGCACATCGCGAGCATACGAACCGGTCAGCGGACCCTGCTCCATGCGCGACATAATGCCTTTCAGTATGGCAGGCATGAAACGCGTATCGATGGCACCACCCACTACGCTATTAACGAAGACGAGCTTACCGCCCCATTCCAATTCCACTACCTGCGTGTCGCGCGGAGTGATACGAAACTCCTGGCCGCCGAATTTGAACGATTCGGGTAGTGGTTTGTCGTCACTGTACGGCTCCACGATCAAGTGCACCTCACCAAACTGGCCGGCACCACCCGACTGCTTTTTGTGACGATAGTCCGCACGAGCAGCCTTTGTAATGGTCTCACGATAAGGGATACGAGGCTCTATATATTCTATCTCGATCTTTTCGTTATGTTCCAATCGCCATTTGAGCGTACGCAGGTGGAATTCCCCTTGTCCGCTGACAATGGTCTGACGCAGCTCTTTGCTCTGCTCCACGATCCATGTCGGATCCTCTTCGCGCATCTCATTCAGAGCCGCATTCATCTTTTCCGTATCGGATTCGTTGGCAGCCCTGATGGCACGACGGTACTTGGGTTCGGGGAATTTGACCAAGTCGAAACGATGCTCCACACCCTTTTCGTTCAGCGTATTGCCACGGCGTACCTCTTTGAGCTTCACTGTAGCTCCTATATCGCCGGCACACA
Source organism: Porphyromonas gingivalis ATCC 33277 (assembly GCF_000010505.1). Classification (GTDB taxonomy): domain Bacteria; phylum Bacteroidota; class Bacteroidia; order Bacteroidales; family Porphyromonadaceae; genus Porphyromonas; species Porphyromonas gingivalis. The sequence goes on from NC_010729.1 coordinate 1,128,379, forward strand.
TCTGGTCCACCTTGATGCGTTGCTGTCCGGCCGGCACGAATATCTGACTGATGCGCTCCTTGGAGCCTCGGTCAGCATTGAGCAGATCTACTCCCTCGGTGAGGGTACCGCTCATTACTTTGAAATATGATACTTCACCAATATGCGGTTCTATCGTAGTCTTGAAGAAATGGATGCAAAGGGGAGCCGAAGCATCGGGTTTCACTTCCTCTCCGCTCACTGCCACAGGTGCCGGCAGTTTGTTCACGCCGGGAACCACGTTGCCGAGGAACTCCAGTGTACGGCGCACACACATATCCTTCTCCGCACTGACACAGAACACGGGGTACATACCCTGCGAGATCAGACCGGCACGGATACCATCGCGCATCTCCTCTTCAGAGAGACTTCCCTGATCGAAGAATTTTTCCATCAGGCTCTCATCGTTTTCGGCCGCAGCCTCCACCAAAGCCTGATGCATTTCTTTCGCTTTGTCTTGCTCCTCGGCCGGAATCTCCAGCACCTCGGGCACACCTCCTTCAGGTTTCCAGCGATACATTTTCATCTTCAGCACATCGACCACGGCATTGAACCCTGCTCCCGCATTTACGGGATACTGTACGGGCACTATCTTGGAGCCATATCGCTCCCGAAGCTGTGATACAGCAGAGTCGAAGTCGGCCTTGTCCTGATCCAACTGGTTGATGATGAAGATGGCGGGCTTGTGCAACTGCTCCACATAGCGGAATTGATTGATAAGCCCTACTTCCACGCCATACTGCGCATTCACTACTACGAGGGCACAGTCCGTGACGTTCAGAGCCGAGACGGTACCGCCGATAAAGTCGTCCGCTCCCGGGCAGTCGATGAAATTCAGCTTTTTATCCTGCCACTCTACAGAGAAAACCGTAGAGAATACAGAGTATCCATACTCCTTCTCTACGGGGAAATAGTCGCAGACCGTATTGCCTGCATCTATGCTTCCTCTACGTTTTATCACTCCACCCTCGAAGAGCATCGCCTCTGCAAGGGTGGTTTTTCCGGCGCCGGAGCTACCCAAAATGGAGATGTTTTTCACCTCATTTGTCTTGTACACTTTCATGGTGAAGTCGTTGTTATTAGTGTTTTTAACAATCCGGATTAGAATCGCCGCTTCGAGAGGCTGTACAAACCTCAGGAAGCGGTGCGAATCATCTTTGCCCGCAATGTAGAAATAATATCCGAAAAAAGCAATATACGCCTTGAACGGATGTGAAAAAGCGACAAAAATACAGTGAAATGGTGATGCGATCAGGGCGCACTCCCTCTATGTACAAGCCGTATAAAGGGGGAAAGACAGGGTTGCTTATTTAAGGCCTTTGGCGCGAAGGGCAGGGGCAAGAGCGGCCGTAAGGCGGAGGAGGAGATCGAAAAAAATCATCCGACCGTTTCCATTCTGACGAATATGACGGATAGCCAGCTCCACCTCCTCCATCACCGGTCGGATATTCTGTCCCGTAATGCCTCCGCTGAGCATATCGACGAAGGATTCTTCCTCGGGAGAGAGGTAGTTCAGCTTTGCAACCTCTACTCTACTTATATACAACTCGCGAAAGAGCCGCAAACAATAAGTAAGGAACCCGATCTGGCTGACGCGTCCGAGAGCGGCCAACTCATCTGCCACAGGACGCATCTTGGAGGGATCCCCCTTGATGATACTACCCATCATTCGCCCCATAAGCACAAAGTTGTCGCGATCAGCCCATTCGCCCCGATAGAGATCCATGGCTCGCCGATAGTTGCCCTCTGCCAAATGCGCTATGCGGATGATGTCTGCCGTATTTCCCTTATTGTTACGAGACAAGGCTTCCACTATTTCGATCTCGTGCAGCAAGCGCACGTTGATCAGCTGTGTACGGCTCCTGATCGTTCCCAACACCTTGTCCGGCTCGCTGCTGATCATAAAGAAGAGCGTATGCTCGGGCGGCTCCTCTATCAGCTTCAGCAGTTTGTTTGCCATGGCTTCGTTCATCCGCTCCGGTTGCCAAATCATCACCACACGATACGAGGCTTCATAGATGCGGAAGCTGAGTTTCTGCTCCACGGCTTCGGCTTCCTTGCTGTAGATGATGGGTTGGCTGTTGCCGGCTTTGATGTATTCGAGCCAGTCGGCAGGGGTAAAGTAGGATTCCGACCCGAGCATCTCGCGCCACTGACGGATGTAGTCATCGCTCGGTGTAGGCGAAGAGGACGCGTTTACGACAGGATAGACGAAAAACAGATCGGGGTGTGCCAGCGCATCGTATTTCAGACACGACGGACAATGACCACAAGCATCCGTATCGGTCGGCGTCTGACAGTTGAGATAGCGTGCGTAGGCCAAAGCCAAAGGGAAAGCCCCTCCCCCCTCTTCTCCGGCAAAGAGCTGTGCATGGGCTATCTGCCTCGTCTGAGCCGTTCGTCTCAGATAGGTTTTCAGGTCTTCAAGTCCGGCAACGTCGCGAAAATACATGGGTCGATGATTGTGTACTGATTGCCCTGCAAATATACGTAGAAGAGGAGACAAGGGAGTTTCCCTCCGCAGTTTTTTCGATTCATAAAGTTGTAGTCTGTCCATTCTCTTTGAATACTTGCGGCTACCCGTCTTGTTATTAAGCATAAAAGCAATTCGAATCAATCTTTATTACACATAACAATATAGTATTACATGGCTACTTTTTATTAGAATAACAATGGAGTACTATAAGAAACTCACTTGTGATTCTATGAAACTTCCTATGAGATTCTCCAGAATTTCAATTGAAATTTTGACAAAAAGTTCTATATTTGCAACTTAATCATTAGTACTTGAAGCTCTATTTCTCTTAAGTTTCGCCCTTATATCAGTGTAGAAAATTATCACCGCTATGGGGACTGAAGACAAACAGATGCTGACAAGTCCGTATCGAAAACAAAACAACCCTACCCTATTTCGCTTATGTCGATCCTGTATAATTTCCGCAAGATGCCGCCACGTCCCGACCAAAATGAACCCGAAGAGGCGGAAGGACGGTTATTTGCTCAAGCTATCATCCAACGGCAGTACACCACCGAGGACCTTTGTCGGGACATTTCGGACAGGTCGTCCTTCAGCTCCGGCGACATCACGGGACTGATGATAGCCATGGAGGAGTTGATATTCGAGTATCTGGCTTCGGGTTATAGCTTCCGGCTGGGCAATATCGGCACATTATCGGCCAAAGTAAAATCGCGCGGAGTAAGAGACAAAAAGGAAATCCGATCCGGTTCCGTCCAAGCCGTGGATATCAATTTCCGTTCCACACCGCAAGCCAAACGACGGATGCGCAGCATGAGTGTGAAACGCGGTCCGAGCTTCGGCCAATCCTGCCCCAAAGCAGACGAGGAAGAACGCTATCGCTTGGCGGCAGGGCACATCCGCCACAGAGGATATATTCGGATAGCCGAGTACAGCACACTATCCGGCCTGCTCAAACACAGTGCTACAAGGGAACTGAACCGCTGGGTACAAGAAGGTAAATTGGCGACACGCGGACTCTGCTCGCACAAGGTATACGTCCTGCCTGAACCCACATCGCAAAACAGTGAATCGATAGAATAGGCAAACAATGAACCGACGAAAGCAGCAAGAGCAGAGGCAGCCACCGGGAGAAAGGAGACCGAGTCGCAAGCGAATAGTCTGGGGAGCAATCGTCGTCCTCCTCAACTGCGTCCTCCTCTTTCGCTTGTGCAGTGCCGACAAAGAATCGGACAGCGGAGCGAAAGCGACGAAAGAGCAGTATTGGCTCAACTACGATCCCGATCGCCCTGTAACGGACATACTGAATTACGACTACGACAATCGCATGATCATCTATCGCGACACAGGCCGATTCTCCGACACCCCCTCTCCCACACCGGATGAAGGCGAGAAAAAAGCGGATCAAGACGATGAGCGCGAACCCCTCAATGACTACGAAGACTACTACGAAGAGCTGTACGACTACTTTCACGATTGAAGCCTTGCAAAACTGTACGTTTATTTTTAGCTTCGCGAAAACAACAAAACGATGATCCCACGAACGATAACCAATAAGCTTTCGGACATGAGCCGGAAGTACCCGATCGTAACTCTTACCGGCCCCCGACAGTCGGGCAAATCCACTCTTCTCAGGACAGTATTCTCAGACTATCGCTACGTTTCGCTCGAAGAGATGGATATGCGTCTGTTCGCCACAGAAGATCCCCGTGGATTCCTGTCTACCTACCCCGATCGTACGATCATCGACGAAGTGCAGCGCGTGCCCTCGCTTTTCTCCTATCTGCAGTCTCATGTGGACAAGGAGGACAGGGAAGGCATGTATCTTCTGGCCGGCTCACACAACTTCCTATTGATGGAAAACATCACACAGACGCTGGCCGGACGTACAGCCGTCCTCCGATTGCTACCCTTTGCACAAGATGAGATGCGTGCAGGCAATATCCTGCCCCATTCGACGGACGAGGTTATTTTCCGTGGTGCATATCCGAGGTTGTACGACAAGGGTATTGCACCTGTGGATTATTACCCGTATTATATCCAGACCTATGTCGAACGCGATGTCAGACAACTACGGAATATAGGCGAACTGAGCAAATTCGTTCTCTTCCTGAAACTTTGTGCCGGTCGGATAGGTCAGTTGCTCAGCCTCCAATCATTGGCCAACGAATGCGGTATATCGCAGACAACTGCCTCGGCATGGCTATCGCTCCTGGAAGCAAGCTATATAGCCTATCGCATCCAACCCGATCACAACAATTACACCAAGCGTTTGGTCAAGACCCCGAAACTATACTTTTACGATACGGGACTGGCTTGTTCCCTCTTGGGTATACAAACCGTAGAACAGCTTCCCACTCATTTCCTGCGGGGCGGTTTGTTCGAGAATCTTGTGATCAATGAGTTTGTAAAACACTCCTACAACAAGGGCGAACAGCCCAATCTGACCTTCTGGAGAGATACAGCCGGAAATGAAATCGATCTGATACAGACTATCGGATCAGACCAATACGCCTATGAGATTAAATCGGGAGCAACCTACTCGTCCGATTATTTCAAAGGCATGATCAAATGGGCGGAGCTGTCCGGTATCCCGGCCAATCGATGCTTTGCCATTTACAATGGCGAAGAACTCCTGAAGACCTCACTCGGTACCGTCGTTCCTTGGAGGAAAAACGAACATATCTTCGGCCGATAGGACACAGCAGCAGGAAAAGCATCATTCACCTGCAACATTAAACCTGCCGCTTCCGTTATACCCTATACTAAATAGAGAAGAACATAACTATGGAAAAAAACATGAGACCGTATACCGTACTATGGGCCGATGATGAGATCGACCTGCTCAAACCGCACATTCTATTTCTCGAACAGAAAGGGTATCAGGTAACACCCGTGCTTAGTGGAAACGATGCCATAGAAGCCTTGCAAAATAACGACTTCGACATCGTATTCCTCGATGAGAACATGCCCGGCATCGGCGGACTGGATGCTTTGCAGAAGATCAAAGAGCTGAAACCCTACACACCCGTCGTCATGATAACGAAAAGCGAAGAGGAGCATATCATGACACAAGCCATCGGGGGAAAGATAGCGGACTACCTCATCAAACCGGTGAATCCGAATCAGCTCCTCCTGTCGCTCAAAAAAAACCTGCAGCAGCACAGTATCATCAGCGAAACCACTAACACGAACTACCGGCAAGAGTTCGTCCAACTTGGCGCGCAGATGAGTGGTAAGCTCTCCTTCGAAGAATGGAAAGAACTGTACCGCCGGATCGTATTCTGGGAGATAGAACTGGAACAAGCCGACAGGCAGATGGGCGAACTCCTCGAAATGCAGAAACAGGAAGCCAACCGTCTCTTTGCCCGATTCGTCACACAAAACTATCGGGAATGGATTGCCAAGCCGGATACACGTCCGACGATGAGCCCGGATCTTTTCAAACAAAAGGTATTCCCCCTACTCGACAATGGCGAAAAGGTATTCTTCATCCTCATAGACAACTTTCGGCAGGACCAGTGGGAGAGCGTGAAATCCATGCTCAGCGAGTTTTACACCTTCGAAGAAGATATGTACCTGTCCATCCTGCCGACAGCGACCCAATATGCACGCAATGCCATCTTCTCCGGCCTGATGCCGCTGCAGATAGAAAAGATGTTTCCCGACCTCTGGGTGGACGAAGAGAGCGAAGAGGGTAAGAATCTCAACGAAGAGCCTATGATCCGGACGCTGATCGAACGCTACCGCAAGCACTACAGCTTCTCCTACAATAAGGTATATGAGACCAAGTTCGGCGAACGGCTGCTGGGACAAATCCGGTCACTGTCGCAGAACCAACTCAATGTGATAGTCCTGAACTTCGTGGACATGATGTCGCATGCTCGTACTGATAGCAAGATGATTCGAGAGCTGGCATCCAACGAAGCAGCCTATCGCTCGCTGACGAAAAGCTGGTTCAAGCATTCGACTACCTACAATCTCTTCCGCAGCATTGCCGAAATGGGTTATAAAGTGGTATTGACCACTGACCATGGTACTATTCAGGTGAAGAATCCCGTCAAAGTGATCGGGGACAGAAGTACCAATACCAACCTCAGATACAAAATAGGTAAGAACCTCGACTACAACCCGAAAGAAGTATTCGAGATCAAAGATCCTGCAAGTGTAGGGCTGCCCCATAACAACCTCTCGGACAAATTCATCTTCACGAAAGAGGATGACTTCTTCGCCTACCCGAATAACTACAACTACTACGTACAATACTATCGCAATACATTCCAGCACGGAGGCATATCGCTCGAAGAGATGCTTGTGCCCGTAATTACGATGCAACCCAAGTAAATACTTCATACATGAATACGATCACTATCGATAGCACGTCCGACCTCGGCCGCGCAGCACGCGACTTCATTGCGCTGATGGGCGACAATACCGTTTTTGCCTTTTATGCTCCGATGGGTACGGGCAAGACCACTTTCATCAAAGCCGTATGCGAGGAGCTGGGTGTCTCGGACGTTATCAATAGCCCCACCTTTTCGATTATCAACGAGTACCGCTCGGATCAGACGGGCGAACTGATCTATCACTTCGACTGCTACCGGCTCAACAAGATAGAAAACGCCCTGAATCTGGGTGTAGAAGACTATTTCGATAGCGGTAGTCTCTGCTTTATCGAATGGCCGGAGCTTCTGGAGCCGATACTCCCGAACGATACGGTTCATGTCCGAATCGAAGAGCTGGAAGACGGCAAGCGCAGGCTTACATTCTAATGCCTGCTCCGATGTCGTTCGTCATTCGGGACTTCTATCTCATCCTTTTTGCCATAGTCGGTCTGGTTTCGCTACTGACTGCTCTGCTCTGTCCGAATTGGCTACTGAGCAGCCGAGGCGCACGCATTTGGATCAATGCCTTCGGCAAGCGAGGCGCACGTATCTTCTATATAATAATAGGAGTGGCCTTGCTGAGTGCTGCGGCTTTCGGGCTGATCAAACTCTGAAAAGTGTCTTGCAGTAAAATCGTCATCATAAAAGAGACCGCCCCTGCTCAGCCTCATTTTCGTATATTCCTTATAACCTCTTCAAGGGGAAACCTCTACCTTTACGGTCGGAATCAATTTCAGACCGATGGATTACGAAATAGAGAACAACCATGCCGACAGTATTCGCAGGGGAAGTATCGAAGTGATATGCGGCTCCATGTTCAGTGGCAAGACGGAAGAGCTGCTACGCCGTCTGCGGAGAGCTAAGATAGCGCGCCAGACGGTGGAGATATTCAAGCCGACCATCGATATACGCTACGACGAAACGGATGTCGTTTCGCATGACAAGAATGCTATCGCTTCCGCCCCCGTGGACAATTCGGCCAATATACTGCTGCTATCCTCCCAAGTGGATGTGGTGGGGATAGACGAAGCCCAGTTCTTTGATGAGGGTCTTGTGGAAGTAGCCCAGCAATTGGCCGATCAGGGTGTTCGCGTTGTGATCGCCGGATTGGACATGGACTTTCGACGTCAGCCTTTCGGACCTATGCCGGGCTTGTGTGCCATAGCCGACTCCGTGACCAAAGTTCATGCCGTGTGTGTGGAATGCGGCCGATTGGCCAGCTATTCTTTCCGTCGTGTCCAAGGCGATCAGCAAGTGATGCTGGGCGAACTGAACGAATACAGTCCCCTCTGCAGAACTTGCTACAGGAAATGCAGTTCTCCCCCACAAACAGAAGAAATCCATTCGACAATATGAATAGCAGACATCTGACAATTACAATCATTGCCGGCCTCTCCCTCTTTGTACTGACATTGGGCGGCTGCTCCGTAACCCAACAGGATCCGCAGTGGACTCTCGGCGGAAAGCTCTTTACTTCGGCGTGGATACAACGTTCGGCCGAATATCAAGCGCTTTGCATTCAGGCATACAACATCGCCACGGAAAGAGTGGACGCTCTACCGGCAGAACGTAAACAAGGAGATAGGCCTTATGCCATCGTAACGGACATAGACGAAACCATTTTGGACAATACGCCTAACTCCGTGTATCAGGCTCTCAGGGGCAAGGATTATGATGAAGAGACTTGGGGGAAATGGTGTGCACAGGCCGATGCCGACACACTGGCAGGAGCTTTGTCTTTCTTCCTCCATGCAGCGAACAAGGGGATCGAGGTCTTTTACGTCACCAACCGCAGAGACAATCTGCGCGAAGCAACTCTTCAGAACCTTCAGCGTTACGGATTCCCCTTTGCCGATGAAGAACATTTGCTTACGACCCATGGGCCATCCGACAAAGAACCCCGTCGGCTCAAAATACAAGAACAGTATGAAATAGTATTGCTCATAGGAGACAACTTGGGCGACTTCCACCACTTCTTCAATACGAAAGAAGAGTCCGGACGCAAACAGGCTCTGGGCCTGACAGCCGGGGAGTTTGGCCGGCACTTCATCATGCTGCCCAATCCCAACTACGGATCTTGGGAACCGGCATGGTACGGCGGGAAGTATCCGCCACTGCCCGAAAGAGACAAAGCACTCAAACAACTGCGCTCACAGAACAGCAGATAGCTCCTTAAGCAAACACATCGAATAGACAGACTCACACTATGGACAACAAACGACTAAGCAAAATAGAAAGACTGCTCCAGAAAGAACTCAGCGAGATATTCCTGCGGGATGCGAAATCCCTGCCGGGCGTAATAGTTTCGGTAACGAACGTACGTGTAAGCCCCGACCTCAGCATCGCACGTATACACCTGAGTATATTCCCATCCGAGAAGAGCAGCGAGATTCTTGAGAGCATCAAACACAATACAAAGACGATCCGTTATGACCTCGGGCAGCAAGTTCGTACCCAACTGCGCAAGATACCGGATTTGACATTCTACATAGATGACTCTCTGGATTATCTGGAGAATATAGACCGTTTGCTCAATCAATAAGACACGGTCGCTCTTTATCAAGACGTTGTGAACTTCCCTTTTTTCATAGCCCGCCGCTACCTGTTCTCCCGCAAAAGATTCAGTGCGGTCAATGTGGTTTCGCTCGTTTCAGCGATAGCTGTCTGCGTGGTCTCTTCGGCCTTGGTTTGTATCCTCTCTATTTTCAATGGGTACGAAGCTCTGATCATGACGCATTCGGCAGTAACGGATCCCCCTCTTATGATTCGTTCGGCAGACAATTCGCTGATAAAGGCAGATGATAAAACTCTGCTCACAGCTCTCGAAGCGGAAGGGATCGGTTCGTACAGCTTTATCCTCACCGGAGAAGGTCTTGTAAAGACGAAGTATCGACAGCAGGCTGTTTCTCTCATGGGTGTGGATGATCGCTATCCCCGCACTGTGAAGATAGACTCCATCGTCTTTGCAGGCACATTCGCTACGGATACGCTATCCGGAGCTACAGCTCTGAATGTCGGTGCAGCCATCGCAACAGAAATGCAGCTCGGTGCAGGCTTTGTAGAAGCTGTGGAGGTAATTGTTCCCCGTCGTATCGGGCTGATCAATCCACTTGTTCCGGCCGGTGCATTCAAGTCGCTCCAAGGACAAGTGGCCTCGGTATTTGCATCCGGCCTGCAACCCGAGGACAATTCCATCATCCTTTCCATAGACAGTCTGCGCAAACTGCTCGATTATTCGGATCATGAAGCAGAAGCCGTGGCCATACAGCTACAAACGGGTAGCGATGCAGAGCAAATAGCTCTCCACTTAAAAGAGACTCTGAGGGACAGCTACCAAGTACTCGATTTGGCCGGACAGCATCCCGAAATCACTCACTTGGTAGCGATGGAGAAGTGGATGAGCTACCTGATCCTCCTGTTTATCCTTGTACTTGCTACATTTAATATAGTCAGCAGCCTCTCCATGCTCCTTATAGAAAAGAAGGAAGACATCTATACGCTTCACTCAATGGGAGCAACATCTCAAACCATCTCTCGTATCTTTCGGATAGAAGGACTGCTCGTCTCCATGACGGGGGCAGCCATCGGCATTCTGATCGGTATAGGCTTGTGTGTGCTACAGCAGCAGTATGGCCTGATCACCCTGCAGATGGGCTTGGGTTCGGTGGCATATCCGGTAAGAATGGATGCAGCGGATCTGGTCATCATATTCCTGACGATATTCACACTCAGCTACTTAGCTGCCTATTATCCTGTCCACTACTTCATCAATCGCAGACTGAAAAATAGCTGACGAAAGGCCTCATTCGGGAATGAGGACCATGTGCAAAAGCTTTGGAACAAGGTGTTTGCGTATATCAAAGTTCGTATCTTTGTAGCAAAGGAGTGCCGGCTATGCCGATTAGATGTTCAGCAAACGAACTCGGAGAAAGTACACGATGACAGACAGTATAGTTATTATCCCTACCTACAATGAGCGGGAGAACGTGGCCAAAATGATAGAAACGGTCTTCGCTCTACCCAAAGCTTTCGATATTCTGATAATCGACGATGGATCGCCCGACGGAACGGCTGCGATCGTCAAAGAGAAACAGGCCATCTATCCCGAAAGACTTCATCTGGTCGAGAGACAAGGCAAATTGGGTCTGGGTACGGCCTACATAGCCGGATTCAAATGGAGCATCGCGCGAGGGTATGACTATATATTCGAGATGGACTGCGATTTCAGCCACCCGGTAGACAAGTTGATCGATCTATACAATGCCTGCGCCGGAGGAGAAGCCGATGTAGCGATCGGCTCGCGCTATGTATCGGGCGGAGGCGTCAAGGACTGGCCTAAAAGTCGCGTATGGATGAGCTACTACGCATCCGTATATGTGCGTCTCGTGACCTTGATGAATATATGCGACACGACTGCCGGATTTGTTTGCTATCGCCGCGAAGTTCTTGAAGCCATCGATCTTGATTCGGTACATTTCAAGGGCTACGCTTTCCAAATCGAGATGAAATACACGGCCTATTGTCTCGGATTTCGCCTGAAAGAGATACCCATCACTTTCGTCAATCGTGTTTTGGGAACGTCGAAAATGAACACTTCTATTTTCGGTGAAGCTTTTACGGGCGTGATCAAGCTACGCTACTGGCACTTATTCAAAGGATTTCCCAAAAGAAAATAGTACGAAAGAGATGAAAATTCTTCTTCGCAACGCACTTATCACCAACGAGGGAAAAACCTTCCCCGGTTCGGTGATGATTGATGGCGCATTTATCTCCCGTATTATCGAAGGAGAGCTACCCGCGGATGACAATCTCTCCGCCGATGAAGTCATAGAGTGTAGCGGTCTGAGGCTATTCCCCGGATGTATAGACGACCAAGTTCATTTCCGCGAGCCGGGACTGACGCACAAAGCTACCATCGCCTCTGAAAGCCGGGCAGCAGTAGCGGGCGGAGTCACTTCGTTTATGGATATGCCCAATACGAATCCTCCTACCACAACGTGGGAGCGACTGCTGGAGAAAAGGCAGATCGGTGCAGACACGGCATGGGCCAACTACGGCTTCTTCTTCGGTGGCACGAATGACAACATCGATGAGATCAAACGGGTGGACAAGCATCTGGTACCCGGTCTGAAGCTATTCCTCGGTTCATCTACCGGCAATATGCTTGTGGACAATAAGGAAACGCTGGAGAAAATATTCGGAGAATGCGACCTGCTCATCGCCACGCACTGTGAAAAAGAGGAAATCATCCGAGCCAACAAAGAGCACTACAAAGCCAAATACGGGAATGATTTGGACATACATTTCCATCCTCTCATCCGTAGTGAAGAGGCTTGTTACCGCTCATCGGCAGAAGCGGTGGAGCTGGCCGAGAGGATGAATGCCCGTCTGCACATCCTGCATCTATCGACAGAGAAAGAACTGAGTCTCTTCCGCAACGATATACCCACAGCACAAAAGCGAATCACGTCGGAAGTCTGTGTACACCATTTGTGGTTCAGCGATACCGACTACGGCAGACTTGGCAACAGGATCAAATGGAATCCGGCCATCAAAAAAGAATCGGATAGGGAAGCCCTTCGTGCAGCCGTGCGCAATGGACGTATCGATATTATAGCTACGGATCATGCCCCGCATCTGCTAAGAGAAAAAGAAGGCAGTTGCTTGCAGGCTGCATCCGGCGGGCCACTCGTGCAGCACTCCTTGCTCGCCTTGCTCGAACTCTGCAATCAAGGCATATTCAGCATCGAAGAAATAGTAAGCAAAACGGCTCACATACCGGCCACTCTCTTCGCCATAGAGAAGAGAGGATACATTCGTCCGGGCTACTATGCCGATCTGGTGCTTGTGGATCCGTCATCTCCTCACACCGTATCTGCGGATAATATACTTAGCCTCTGCGGATGGTCTCCTTTCGAAGGCTTCACCTTCAGTCACAGTGTCGCATACACTTTTGTCAATGGATGCTTGGCATATGCCAAGGGGAGATTAGCCGAAAGCAGACCCACGGTACATCCACTATTCTTCAACAGATAGGAGATTCGTATTCTTCTCTCGTCGTTCCGTTTTGTCTTGCACATTGTCTAATCTTTGCCTATCATTGCTCACGCCGGACAGTTGATGTATCGAATATGGCTATCAAGTCCATAAAGATCTTCTAAACAGGTTACGGCCACAGTATAATATTTGCCCCTCAATCGTCATGGAAGAAGAAAGACAGCAATCACCGCTCGAAGGCCTGTCGGAAGAAGCTCTCAAACACGTCCATCAGCTTGATGAGCCTATTCCGATAGAATTGCAAGCCTCTTATTTCCGTTTGTCAGCAGAGATGCGCAGACGTGGCATACAGCTTAGCGAGAACGAAGTCCAAGATGCAGAGCAGCTATTGTTCGATCCCGTACTTTCGGACGACATCAAGAAAATGACTCTGCTGCGCCTTGCCATCACTGGCAACATCACTGTATTCAGGATTATCGAACGCTATCTCGAATCCGCTCCCGACTCGATGAGGCCTTGGGCTTTGATGGCCCAGCTGGAAGCTCGCATAGGTATCCTATCCGATCTGGTAGACGAGAAGCAGCTGGTCATAACCAGTGGTCTGGGCGGCCATGATGGCATGATGCGCTTCATGGCCTTTCTCCATACGGACAAACTGCAAGACTTCGAACACTATCAGGAAGAACTGATAGAGAAGGAGTTGCTATACCGTATCGGCAAAGCATCCGGTGAAGTAGAACGGCTGGAGATGCACAACAACTATTTGCTCCTGACCTTCCTCGTCCCGATCAACTATGATCTGCGAAACTTCTTCTCGTCCTTCATCGCCGAGTGCAATCAGTTCGGCCACTTTCTGTCCACCACGTTTATCATCACCAATACCCAACTGCTTACCCCGCAGGGCGCCCAAGTAGCCCTGAAGAAATATGCCGAAGAAAACGACCTTCCTGCAACTAATTAAATATGGTATCGTGGGCGTATCCAATACGCTCATTTCCATGATTGTAATCTTCCTGCTACTCAAAATCGCCGGTATGAAAGACGGTCCGGCCAATCTGATCGGTTATATAGCAGGACTCATCAATAGCTTCATTTGGAATCGTAAATGGACATTCCGGAGCCGGACCTCTTGGAGGCAGACATTCGTACCATTCATCCTGATGTTCGTAATATGCTATGCACTCCAATACGGACTTCTGATGTGGCTCAACGAATACTCCACCTCCTACGACAAGTATTACAACCACCTGATAGGAATGGCCTTTTTCACCATTATCAATTTCCTTGCCAATAAGTTCATTACATTCGGCAAAGAACGGTAGTGCGATATTTGGACAATAGAGAAAACTCTTTATCTTTGCAGCGCAATAAACCAATGGGGTATTAGCTCATCTGGCTAGAGCGCGACACTGGCAGTGTCGAGGTGAGCGGTTCGAGTCCGCTATACTCCACCCCCAAAGAAGGTGCAAACCGGCAGTCGATGCAGTTTGCACCTTTTTCTTTTGTCCCCATCGGATGCTTTTCCTCCCGTCCCTATCTCGACAATCTTCCAAAAGAAAAGCCGAAAGACAATAATCCCTATCAACATAATTACGAAAGACAGAAGTGATTGTGTTATAGGCGCTTAGAAGGAAATTGCATTGTTTCCAAAACTCTCTTTTGGACATTGACACACAGGCTGAAAACCATGGCCAAACCAAAGTATATAGTTTGGCTTTATCAAAGTATATAGTTTGGTTCGACCAAAGTATATAGTTTAGTTCAACCAAACTATATAGTTTAGTTTCACCAAAGTATATAGTTTGGTTTGACCGAACTATATGGTTTGTTTCAGGAGCATTTTGAGCTTTCTTTCCTCAAGATATAATGCACTATAAATCAACCTCTTATTCCTTCTTTCCTGTAGGATGTCATTTCTGACTGCGACATACACTTTTGCCTTCCGCCATCTTCCCGCAAAGGAAATCGTACCGGAGGGCAATTTTTCTTGAAAACTCTATAAACTCACAATGTGTACTATAATCTTGGGTAAATTTCCCGATAGGCATGATCCAATAGTAATGGGTAAACATTCCCGTTTCGTTGGGGTTTTCTTCTCCCAAAATACCTGTCAAAACGGACAAAGCCCTCTCGTAATCTTCCGGAAGATGCTCTTTCAACAGTGAGGCGAAGATGGGGATTCGCCGGGTATATGTTTTCCCAACGACATGATTTTCAACACTTTGGATGAAGCTATCCCGATCGAAATCAGGATAGACAATCATGATCTTATCGGATAATAATTCGGCCAAATTCCGGCTAAACATTTCGGTAATACCATAAGCCAAGCCTTCGGAGTTGTAAAGAAGAAATTTATTTAACAAAATGTTGTTTTTCATATTATTTTTCATCAAATTTGCATCAGAGGAAACAAGCTTGGCAAGCTTATGGACAAATTAAGTTGTAGGGTTCGCCTTATCCGGCATCATTTCCCATTGGTGGCAATAAAACTATTACCCGATTCACTTCGGATACAACCGCTGATCTGAAAATTAATTTGACCTCTCTAAACGAAATTTTTCATTCAGAATTCGATAACTCTTATTAATCAACCAAACGGAAAAGGATATGAACAAAAAGAACATTATCATCGGATCAATCATCGCAGTACTCGCCATACTGCTTATCACCTCTTTCTTGTGGAATAGAGATGTACGTAATAAATTGCGGATCGCTCAGCACAATGTGGAAGCCGCGTTGGACTCCATTCGTTACCTCAAAGATGCCAATGGAAATCTCTATGCGGAAAAGAAATCGTTCATCGCCACTATCAGCGAATTGAAAGAACTGAACACTGAGATGTACGAGAATATCCAGTCTTTGCAAAAGAAACTGCAAAAGAAAATTCTGGCAGGCTCCGATATAGGCGTAGTCGTAGTGGACACCATTTATCAGGACAAGATCATCGAATACACGTTAGACAGTCTGGTAAATATCCCCTTCTCCGATCAGACCATCAATGCCAACAGCCTCGTTCGCATACATCGGGACAATATCCGTCTACAACAATTCACATACAACTTGGACATTCCGCTCGAAGTCTATTTCACAAAAGACTATCAGATCATCGCTCGCAGTAAGAACGAAAACGTGACATTCAGCAAGCTCAACAGCTTTATCGACCCCTCCGTTACGAAGTATCGCAATCGCAAAAGATGGGGATTCGGTATTCAGGCCGGTGTAGGCTTCATGCCAGGCTACGACCTCGTAAGGAAAGACCTTGTACCTGCCGTAGGCCCTTATCTCGGTGTAGGTATCAGCTATCACATCCTACAGTGGTAAGAAAGCAAAAGGTTCCTTGAAAATAGGACAAAAGCAAGGCAGTGCTAATCCGATAGCAGCTTGCCCTGCTTTTCATAAATCTCCGATAGAATGAGTACTTTACCCCATAGTTAGTGAGTCTTTTGAACTACAACGAAGTAATGATTTAGGGCTGACTCCGGAGTTGGAATCAGCCCTTATTTCCGGCCCAAAGAAATCGGATGAAAACCAAACATTCAGAACACCCCTCGAAACTTTATATCCTAAACGTATCAAACCTTTGCACTTCAGGGCGGAATGTACGATACAGCCATTTTTAGCACGCGCCAATACGGCTTAAAAGTATTGTAGTATCTTTATGGTCTGTTATGGGAACACATATAAAAAGCCGTACAGCCAATAGCCTGCAAAATACAAAGGTTTCTTTGTTTTTTTATCTTCTTATACTGGTAACTACTTTTTTTTCTCGTAAAGTTTTTATCAATTCTCTTGGCACAGAGATACTGGGCTTGAATACGACGATTACCAATTTATTAGGGCTTTTGAACCTATCAGAATTAGGAATCGGAACTGCCGTATCCTTTGCATTGTTCAAGCCCCTGCTGGACGGCAATCGGAAGAATATCAGCGAAATAGTATCTGTTCAGGGATGGTTATACAGGAATATAGCTCTTTTGATAATTATCGTGGGGGCTATTCTTATGTTTTTCTTCCCTTGGATATTTCAAAAAACAGATCTGCCTTTATGGTATGCGTATTCCACTTATTTAGTCTTCCTGACTTCTTCTCTTTTGGGTTATTTTATCAATTACAGGCAGATTATTCTATCTGCTGATCAAAAACAATATAAGATAACGTATATAACCAAAGGTCTGACTTTTCTGAAACTTACTATCCAGATCATTCTACTCTATTTTTCTATTGGGGGATATAAAGGCTGGTTGTTGGTAGAATTGGTATTCGCCTTTGCAACAGCATTTCTTCTGGAATATTCTGTCCGAAAAACTTATCCTTGGCTCAAAACCTCCTGTTATGTCGGGAAAAGAGTATATAAGGAGTATGGAGAAATCCTGACAAAGATCAAGCAGCTCTTTTTCCACAAGGTTGCGGGCTATGTGCTCAATCAGACCTCGCCTATAATCATCTATGCTTATACCACCTTAACGCTCGTTGCTATCTATGGCAACTATATGCTTATAGTAGCAGGGGTAATTTCCCTTTTGGTCGCAATTTTCAGTGGTATCATACCAACTTTAGGAAATCTCATTGCTGAAGGAAAAAGAAAATCGATTCTAAAAATTTTCGGAGAGTATTTTGCCTGCCGAATGCTTATAGCCGGAATTGCGACCTACTGTTTATGGATCGGAGGAAACGGTTTTATGGTCTTGTGGATGGGCTCCGAGTATCTTTTGGAAAAACTTCCTTTCGTCTTGATCGTCGGTATTACTTTCGCCGGTATGACCCGTGTCAGTGATGATTTCCTGGCTGCTTATGGTCTTTTCAGAGATATATGGGCTCCCATTTCTGAGGCCGCTCTCAATTTGGGTCTATCTATTTTATTGGGACATTTCTTTTCTTTATCGGGTATTTTATCCGGAGTCCTTATCAGTCTGATACTCGTAGTTCACATTTGGAAGCCCTACTTCTTGTGCAAAAACGGCCTGTTGATCCCTGTCAGCAAATATTATCTGAAATACATACTGTACTGCTCTATTACCCTCTTATCAGGATTTGCTACTTATTGGTTGCTTGGTGCAGCTAATCGAGATGAAGCGTTTTCTTTCATCCCATGGGCTATATTTTTGTTCAAACACATGGTTTTGTTCTCTCTTATCTCATACTCTATCGCTTTTCTACTGGACAAAGGCATGAAGGATTTTTCCCAACGCGTATTATACATAATCAAGGAAAAGCTAATCAAGAAAAACGAATAGAAAGCCTACCTCCATATCCGATTGTACCTGAGAGTGGAATGTGCAGGAACTCGTGCGGCTACCTCTTCTTTTTTGGGTACATAAACAATGATTACTTTTGCACACGAGAAAATAACGTCTTTTTAATGAAAAGAGTCTTTTGTCCGAAATGTGACGGTGCTATCACGATTAGCCGTGAAACTCTCTCTCAGGCATCGCCAAACGGTTCTTTGTCATTGCTCTGTCCGCATTGTTGTCATCAGTTGCGCATTCGGCTGGTAAGCAAATCCGACAACTCGCACAATCACAAAACAGAGCAAGAGGAACAAGAATTGGCACAGGAGCTCGACCGAAGCCGCGGATACATAGTCGTATTGGAAAATATATTCGGATATCGGCAAGAATTTGCGCTCAGAGAAGGAGACAACGGGATAGGACGTCGCAACAAAGACTCGGTCGTGGACATTGCAGTATTGACCGGTGATCCAAGTATGGGACGACACCACTGCATACTTCGAGTGACCCCGAAAAAAGACGGATCTTTTCTTTATTCGATTGCCGATGACGATAGTCTTGTAGGTACTTTTGTCGGAGGACGTCTTCTGGACAAAAAAGAATGGTGCAGACTGAACGATGGCGATGTGATTACGATGGGGGCTACCAGTGCCATATTGTACACATCGGATCACAAAGACACCGAATCCGAGGAGAAGAATTAACAATCAAGTATAAGACAGGCCAGTCCAAAGAGCCTTTTCAATATCACGTTCAAAATGGATACACCAACCCAACAACGAATTATCAGTCTCATTAAGAAAGAAGTAGTTCCGGCCACAGGCTGTACCGAGCCGGTTGCCGTTGCTCTTGCTGCTGCTCAAGCTGCTTCGCTCATGGAGCAACGACCGGACCATGTAGAGGTACTGCTCAGCCCCAATATACTCAAGAATGCCATGGGCGTAGGCATCCCCGGAACGGGAATGATCGGACTACCGATAGCCATAGCTCTTGGAATCGTCGTAGCAGACCCGACCAAACAACTCAAAGTGCTCGATGGAATTGCACCGGAACAGCTTGAGGAGGCCAAGAAAATCGTCGACGATAAGATTATACAAGTAGCAGTCAAACAGGGTGATATAGACAAATTGTATATCGAAATCAATATGTCGGCCGGTTCCGAATCGGCATCAACGATCATTGAAAAAATCCATACCAATATCATCTATGCTGCACACAATGGCCAAGTCGTCATCGATGGCCGGCATGATACAGCGGACAAGAACGAGAGTGCATCATCCGAGTCGGAGGAGGAGATCACACTATCCTTCGAGATGGTATACGACTTTGCCATGAATACACCCACGGAAGAGATCGAATTCATCTTGGAAGCTGCTCGCCTCAATCGACATGCCAGCGAAGTATCCATGAAGGGCAATTACGGCCATGCCGTAGGACGAATGATACAAGGTTCTTTGGGACGCCGCTATCTTGGCGACAGCTCTCTTACCCGCATGCTTACTTATACAAGCTCGGCATGCGATGCACGTATGGATGGTGCTCCGGTAACGGTCATGAGCAATTCCGGCAGTGGTAATCAAGGTATTACGGCCACATTGCCCGTACTTTCATTTGCTGAAGACGAGCAGGCCGATCATGAAAGAACGGTAAGGGCTTTGGTCTTGAGCAATCTTATGGTGATCTACATCAAGCAGAAGCTCGGCCGTCTGTCAGCTCTCTGTGGCTGTGTAGTGGCTGCAACGGGATCAAGCTGCGGACTCTGTTATCTGATGGGAGGCACTAAAGAGCAAATCGGATTTGCCATCAAAAACATGATCGGCAATATCACCGGCATGCTTTGCGATGGAGCCAAGCCGAGCTGTAGCATGAAAGTATCCAGCGGAGTCAGCTCCGCCATGTTCTCTGCACTGCTGGCCATGGAGAAAAAGGTAGTGACCAGCAACGAGGGGATCGTGGACGATGATGTAGACCAAAGCATCGACAACCTCACAAGCATAGGCCGGGATGGCATGAACGCCACCGATACCCTTGTGCTCAACATCATGACCAGCAAAAAGTAAAGCCTCTCTCCCTCGTATGGCTTCCGTGCATAAGCAATCTTTCCCACCCATCGAAGACGGGCATCTGGAAATACTCATATTGGGTAGTCTGCCCGGTGATGAATCTATCCGCAGAGGGCAATACTATGCTCATCCCCGCAACCGCTTTTGGCCTTTGATGGCAAAAATGCTGGGAAAACCCCTACCCGATGACTATGCAGAACGAACCGAGATATTGCTTTCGGCACATATCGGTCTGTGGGATGTAGCCCATTCGGCTATTCGCAAGGGAAGTGCGGATATTCAGATCTGTGACGAAGAGCCCAATGACATACGCTCTCTGATCGAACGAAATCCACGATTGCACACGATTGCATTCAACGGAAAAAAAGCAGAAGCAATGTTCAGAAAGCATTTTCCCCAAACACCGGATGTCCGTTGCCTGCTCATGCCGAGTACAAGCCCTGCCAATGCCGGAAAGACCTTAGACCTCTTAGTGAAAGATTGGAATAGGATCTTTTCTCTCTGATAAAATCCTACTGTAAAGAAAAAGGGTTGTGACAATGGATAAAACCATATTCACAACCCTTTTCATTATCAGGGCAGACCGCCTAAGACGGTTTTTCACTCGCAATCTTGATTATTTCTGCTTGGCCAATACGTAGAAAGGAGCCATCTTTTCATCCTGAACTCCGTCATACTGCAACGAATCGGCTGTCGCGTTCAACACAAGCCGAAGAGGAGAAACTTCTCCTTCCCTTGCAAGAGATACCGTGTCGCCACTAATGGTAAAAGCACCGCTATTCGTAGATCCGGAACCGTCTTCTTTTCCACCCTTGGCTACTTCTTCCAGAGCAAAAGTTCTGTCTGCATTCAATACCAACTTAACATCGAATCCCTCTGCATCGGCAGCAGGAATAAGGCCTGTATAGGTACCTACAAAGCGCTCTACATCGGCAGCAGCCGCAGCCTCTACCTGTGCTATAGAATCAGCAATACGTGCGCTATCGGCAGCAGCATCCTGCTCATTTTTATTTCCGCCACAAGCAACCAATGCAACGCTCAACATGGCGAAACCAAGAATTTTTTTCATCTCTTTTCTTGTTTTAAAAACATTAATTATTACTCAACGTGATTGCGAATTCCACCAACGATGAGACCCGCCTATCACGATGCAAAATTACAGTTTTTTTTATATGTAGCTCATTTTCATTCGGATTCCTTCGCTACAGTACTGTCGGGCAGTGCTGTAACGACATCAGCCAATTCACTGTTCGGTTCTTTTTCTACCTTTGTATTCGATAAGGCTTACATCGGCAAAAATACATGGCATCCGAAAGCCTTATTGCATGAATATAATTACAAGACACAAACGGCAAAATATATATACATGTATCCGACTCCTCACACACTTCACCGGCCTCTCCGGCTTATCCTATCTTGCCCTATATCATACGATTGCAACACACAGAAGAAAAGTACACCTCAATGAAAAATAAAGTGGAATAATCACAGCACAGTCCACCTGCAATATAAGGCACCCACCCGAGTTCGGTCGCAAACTTCGGGTGGGTGCCTCTTTTATTCCGGTCCTCAAAGCAGCCTTTTGGGCTACGATTTATATACAAATCACTTTTGATTTATATATTTATTGAAAACCATTTATATATAAATTGAAATCGTTTTATATACAAATCGAAAATGATTTATATATAAATCGTGATCCAAACTCCGGAAAAGCAGATTCCGATCATAGGGAGCCTGTTTTCTCTTCTTTTTCACCTCAAAATCCGGTTCTTTTTAAGTGCTTATTTAGAATCATTCCAAACTCGTCTTCGTTGTTGAAAACTTTTTTTGGCACGTATTTTTAATGAAATGCGGATGACATTCTTCCATGGGGAGGACAGTGCTTTCAATACATATCCAACCCCTCTCACCTAAAGCCGGATCGAACAAAACGGCTCATCACTATGTCGAATAAAGAAAAACAGGACTTCCCTCCGCAGATTTGCAAGGGGAAAAGTGCTATAAACCTTCATCGGATATAGACGGAATAATCCTATCTTTGCGAGACGAAACAGTGTAAGTACTAACAACATATCAAGGACAATTACAAAATGAGCAAACTTGTAGGGAATCTCATCCCCAACACTTTCTTCATTACCAAGGGTAGTGGCGAGTCTGATCTGGAACTGCATGCCGGTTCGTATCACATGGCTTTGTTCGACGCCGGGATCTCGGACTTCAATATCATGACTTACTCCTCCGTACTGCCTGCGACAGCTCATTTGGCCACAATGGACGAAATAGACCTGCCGCCTTTCGGTTCTGAACTGAAAACGATCATGGCCGTTTCGCACGGCTATCAGGACGAATTCGTTTCGGCCGGAGTGGTGTATGCATGGATGTACAAGGATGAGAATTTCGACGAGAAGGCCGGAGGCCTCGTATGCGAGGTTAGCGGACGCTACCGTATCGAAGAGCTGGAGTCCCGTCTGATCCGCGTTATCAACGATCTGCACCAGAAGACCTACAGCCAATACTACCTCGGAGAGCTGAACTTCATCACCGAGGGTATCACGATCGAGAAGCGATACGGTACGGCTTTGGCCGGTTTGTGTTTCATGGATTTCATCCAACCCGAAGTACAGAAAAAGTAGTCCTCCCACAGCATAGCTGTCTGCATTCCCAAGCAGCTTAGCATACAGCCATGGTTTTCTCCTGCTTTGAGGTAGGCGTAAATCATGGTTGTTTTTTATTTTATCTCATTTTATCCTGATCCAACGATGCGCTTTCTCCCCTACCCCATAGCTTTTCTTTCCATTATTCTCTTGCTTTCATGTGCAGGCCGCAAAAGAGGAAAAGATATTGACTTCACAAAGTATGTGAATCCCCTTATCGGAACCGACTGGGTAGGCAATACATACCCGGGGGCTACGGTTCCTTTCGGTATGGTACAGCTAAGCCCTGACAACGGGAAAAGCGGCTGGGACTATATAGCCGGATACTATTATCCCGACACGATGATAGCAGGCTTCAGCCATACGCATCTGAGCGGAACAGGTGCGGGCGACCTCTATGACATTCGCTTTATGCCAATCGGCAAAAGTTCTCCGGATGAAGTCGTCCCTAAGGACCACATACGGACTTCATTCAGCCACAAAAACGAAAAAGCCGAATCCGGATATTATGCCGTGAGGTTGGACAATGGTATCAAGGTGGAGCTGACGGCCACCGAACATTGTGGCATTCAACGCTATACAATTCAGGACTCCATACTGGAAGTTCGCCTCGATCTCAATAGCACGATGAATTGGGACAGGACGACAGACAGCCGTCTGCAGCTGATCGACAGCCACACGATAAGCGGTTATCGCTTCTCGGACGGTTGGGCACGGGATCAGCGCATATTCTTCCGCAGCAGATTTTCTCTTCCGATAGAGCAGTTCACGATAGACAGTGTACCCCAATATGCCAATAACGATACGACACAAATCATTGGTTACGGCCTTGTAGCCCACCTTTCGTTTTTAATAGCCAAGTCCGACAGCACGCTGACGATCTCCACCGCCCTATCGGGTGTGGACGAAAAGGGAGCGGCTAACAATCTGGCGAAAGAAGCTCCCCACCACGATTTCGACCTCTACCGTGCGGAAACATCGCTGCTGTGGCAACGTGCCTTGTCGCGTATAGTGGCGGAAAAAGGAAAATCGCCCCGAGTGGACACCATTTTCTATACCGCGCTCTATCACAGTCTGCTCTGCCCGACGGTTTTCAGCGATGCAGATGGCCGTTACAGAGGAGCGGACAAAAAGATCCATACGCTAAAGACGGCACGCAAACACTACGGTACCTTCTCGCTTTGGGACACCTACCGAGCTGCCCACCCCCTGTACAACATCCTTTTTCCCGAACGTGCAGCCGATATGGCAGAAAGTCTCGTCGCTTTCGGTGAGCAAAACGAAGGGCTGCTGCCCGTTTGGACGATGTGGGCCGGAGAAACCGGTATGATGATTGGCTACCATTCCATACCGGTCATCGTAGAAGCCTATCGGAAAGGCAATTACAAAGAGAATCCGCAGCGCATCATGCGCCTGTTGGTTTCGACCATGGAAAAAACCGGCAGAACCGATATGGACAATTATCGTCGTTTGGGCTATGTGCCGGCCGACTGTACGAACTGGAGCTTGAGCAAGACGATGGAATACGCCTACGACGATGCCTGCATCGCACTCTTTGCAAGGGAAAACGCAGCGGCAGCCAAGCGGTCGATGGCATATGCGCACCACGCCAAGGCATACCAAGAGGTATATGATCCGGCAAGCGGTTTCTTCAGACCCAGATTAGCATCGGGGGAATGGAAATTTCCTTTCGATCCTTTCGAATACACTGAGGACATCACAGAGAGTAATGCTTGGCAATATCTCTTCGGAGTCCAGCATGATACAGAAGGCCTCATGGAACTGATGGGCGGTGCAGATTCGATGGCTCGCCGTCTTGACCTCTTTTTCGGCACTCCTACTCCCTCTCATATAGCATTGCCGATTTTCAGTACGGGAATGATCGGACAATATGCCCACGGCAATGAGCCGAGCCATCACGTGGCTTACTTGTACAACAAGGTATCGCAGCCATGGAAAGGAGCGGGGATAATACGCCGCATCCTGACAGAACTATACAAAAATACCCCTGACGGCCTATGCGGAAACGAAGACTGCGGCCAACTTTCTGCTTGGTACGTATTCTCAGCCCTGGGGTTCTATCCGGTGGATCCGATAAGCGGCCATTACGAACTGGGATCACCCCTGTTCGAACATGTGACTATCCCTCAGCCCAATGGTCGTATCTTTCGACTGACGGCTCACAATCTAAGTGAGAAGAACCGATATATCGAGTCCGTAAAAGTGGATGGCAAACCCTATCACAGGTCATATATCACATGGAATCAGATTCGATCCGGTGCGCATGTGGAGCTTTTCATGACCTCTCGCGAGGGACATTGCTGGTATTGATTTGGTACTTGATGATCTTTCAAAAACAAACAAAACAATGACTCCATTGAGCCGAATGTGATATTTTGGAGAGGAAACGCGTCCACAAAAACAATTCCCATCCTATATTTGTAAGAAAGCTGTATCACCACAGCAAAATCGAGACCTGCACGGTTTTTCATTTTTGAATCGAAAAAACTATGACAACAATCAAAGCAAAGCGCGAGAACTTGTTCATGCGTATAGCTCGCTTTTATATAGATGGCTTCAGGAATATGAAATTGGGAAAGACGCTATGGGCTATTATCCTCATCAAACTATTCATCATGTTCGCCATCCTGAAAGTATTCTTCTTCCCGAACTTTCTGAAGCAACAGGTCGGTAGCGACAGCACTGCCAAATCCGAATATGTGCAGCAGGAACTTATCAAACGTGGAATAAACCCCTAAAACATTAAGATATAAGCGTATGATTATGAATTTAGATGCCTTAGTAAGCTGGTCACGTGCACAGTTTGCTCTTACAGCCATGTATCACTGGCTGTTTGTTCCGCTGACACTGGGATTGGGTGTCATCATGGCTATCGTGGAGACCATCTATTATCGCAATGGCAAACCGGAGTGGAAGCGTTATGCCCAGTTCTGGCAGAAGCTATTCGGTATCAACTTTGCGATCGGTGTGGCCACAGGAATCATTCTCGAATTCGAGTTCGGTACCAACTGGTCTAATTACAGTCTCTTTGTGGGCGATATCTTCGGAGCGCCATTGGCCATCGAAGGTATTTTGGCTTTCTTCATGGAGGCTACTTTTATTGCCGTTATGTTCTTTGGCTGGAACAAGGTGAGCAAAGGTTTTCACCTAAGTGCCACATGGCTGACCATCATCGGAGCCAGCTTGTCAGCCGTATGGATTCTTATCGCCAATGCATGGATGCAGGAGCCGGTAGGAATGACCTTCAACCCCGATACGATGCGCAACGAAATGACGGATTTCTGGGCTTTGGTATTCTCTTCCACTGCGATCAATAAGTTCTGGCACACGATCTCTTCCTGCTGGACTCTCGGATCCGTATTTGCTTTGGGCGTATGTGGCATCTACCTGCTGCGAAAGGATGACAAACACAAGGACTTTGCTCTCAAAAACATCAAGATCATCGCTCCATTCGGCTTGGCTGCTTCGCTTATCACAGCTTTCACCGGCGACACCTCTGCCTACAACGTGGCACAAAAGCAACCGATGAAGCTCGCTGCCATGGAAGGTCTGTACGATTCCGGACAGACGGACAAAGATGGACTCACTGCCGATGGCAAGGGTCTTCCGCTCAGTCTCTTCGGCATCCTCAATCCGGCGAAAGAAACACCGCAGGACGATAAGGAAGCTTTTCTCTTCAACGTATCGGTTCCGCGCGTACTCTCTGTCTTGGGAACTCGCAACCCCAGTGGTTATGTACCGGGTATCAACAACATCCTCGAAGGCGGCTATGTAAAGGCCGATGGCACTACCGCTATTCCGGTGGATAGTATGATGCAGCGCGGACGCAGAGCGATCATGGCTCTGAACGACTACAGCAAGGCCAAACAAGCCGGCGACATGGAAGCTGCCCTACAGCACAAATCCGTTATAGACGAGAATTTCCCCTATTTCGGCTATAGCTATATCCAGCACAAGAACGACATAGTCCCCCCCATTGGGCTGACCTACTACAGCTTCCGTATCATGGTGGGACTCGGTATGCTGTTCATCCTGTTATTCCTCATGGCATGGCTCCTGAGCTTCAAACCGGAAAAATTCAGCAAAATGCGATGGTTCCACATGATCGCTATCGTATGTATGCCTCTTGCATGGGTAGCCAGTCAGAGTGGCTGGATCGTAGCGGAAGTGGGACGTCAGCCGTGGACAATCCAAGATTTATTGCCCGTACAGGCAGCCGTATCCAAACTGGAAGCCGGCTCCGTGATCATCACCTTCTTTGTTTTCCTCGTACTCTTCTCTGCTTTGCTCGTTGCCGAGCTGAATATCATGCGCAAGGCGATCAAGAAAGGCCCCGAGACGGAATAACGCTAACGAATCCCGATCTATTCATAGAATAAACGACACGAAATTATGGAATACGCATTGTTACAACACTACTGGTGGTTCCTCGTCTCATTACTGGGAGCACTCTTGGTTTTCTTGCTATTTGTACAAGGAGGACAGTCATTCCTCTTCAGTCTTGGCAAAGATGAACTGACTCAGAAAATGATGGTCAATTCGACCGGACGCAAATGGGAGTTCACTTTCACTACACTGGTTACTTTCGGAGGAGCTCTCTTTGCTTCGTTTCCTCTTTTCTATAGCACCAGCTTCGGAGGAGCATATTGGGTATGGATGCTGATCCTCTTCTGCTTCATTATCCAAGCTGTCTCCTACGAGTATCAATCCAAACATGGTAATGTATGGGGGAGGAAAACCTACCAAATACTGCTTTTCATCAATGGTGTACTGGCTCCGCTTCTGCTCGGAACCGCTGTTTCCACATTCTTTACAGGCAGTAGCTTCGTGGTAAACAAGATGGCGATGTTCGACCTCTCCGGCGGCAACCAGATCGTTTCGGCCTGGCAGCCCTTCAATGGGTGGCAACTGAGAGGCCTTGAAGCTGTTTTGAACCTGTGGAACGTGGTTCTCGGATTGGCTGTATTCTTCCTTGCCAGAGTATCGGCTCTGCTTTATTTCATCAATAATATCGATGACGAGAGTCTCTATGCGGCAGCCAAACGCCGACTTTGGGCCAATACGGCCGCATTCCTGATTTTCTTTCTGGCATACATAGCTTTCCTGCTGACTACGGAAGGATTTGCCGTGAATCCCGTTTCCAAAGAGGTGTATATGGAACCATACAAGTACCTGTACAACTTCTTGGATATGCCGGCCGTTCTGGCTGTATTCCTGCTTGGAGTAATCCTCGTACTTGGCGGTATAGG
The DNA here is from genome assembly GCF_000010505.1 of Porphyromonas gingivalis ATCC 33277. Taxonomy (GTDB): domain Bacteria; phylum Bacteroidota; class Bacteroidia; order Bacteroidales; family Porphyromonadaceae; genus Porphyromonas; species Porphyromonas gingivalis. The sequence continues at coordinate 1,156,473 of NC_010729.1, forward strand.
TTTGACTCTACTGCGTAAAGGCTTCAAACGCGGAATCTGGCTACACGGTACGGGAACCGTACTGACTGTGCTTGCCCTACTACTTGTAGCCGGTTGGAACGATACGTCTTGGTACCCCTCCACATACGATCTGCAAAGTTCGCTTACGATCGAGAATGCCAGCTCCAGCCATTTCACGCTGAAGGTAATGAGCTACGTCTCTATCCTTATTCCTTTCGTTTTGGCTTACATTTTCTATGCTTGGCGCGCACTGGACATTCGTAAAATCACAAAAAAAGAAATGGAGCAGGACGATCACGTCTATTGATCTCCGACAGATAATTCCACAATCTGAGGCTGTGTCATTGGGGTTCGATCCCTTGACACAGCCTCATTGCTTTTATATATTTCGGCGATAATCATGACCGACGATTTGAAAAGACGGCTATATTTACCTGACCAAACGATAGCAATATGGCTCAGTCATCATATCAAACCGCACCGCATCGGATAGGCTTGGCTCTTAGCGGCGGAGCGGCCAAAGGCTTTGCACATTCGGGAGTACTCCATGCTCTTGAGGACAATGGGATTCGTCCCGACATCATAGCAGGTACGAGTGCAGGAGCGTTGGTAGCTGCACTCTATGCCGATGGATACAGGCCCGAAGAGATTCCACAATTATTCCGAGGCAAAAATTTCAGATTCCTGACAGAGTGGCAAATACCACAAAGAGGTGTATTCAGCATCCAACGCTTCAAGAGTTTTCTTCGCTCGACTTTACGCCACAAGAATATCGAAGACCTACCCCTTCCGATCAGAATAGTGGCAACGGACCTTGACCGTGGAGTTGTCAAAGTTTTTTCACAAGGCCCTCTCGTCGAGACTGTCACGGCTTCCTGTAGCATTCCGATCCTATTCAACCCTGTAGAGATAGATGGAACCACCTATGTCGATGGAGGACTGTTCAAAGACCTTCCGGCTTCTGTCATTCGTGAAGACTGCCGTTATCTCATAGGAGTACACCTCAATCCCAAAGAGCCTTCCGACTATAAAAAGAGTCTTTTCGGCATTGCAGAGCGTTGCTTCGGCTACATCTTCCGAGCGAACTCCCTGCCCGATCGCAAGCTGTGCGATTTGCTGATCGAATCAGGAGAAATAATCAAGTTCAAACCATTCCACGTGGAGCCGGCAGAAGAAATTGCCGCTTTCGGATACAAAATGGCCAAACAAGTTCTTAAAACGACCTCGATAACGCGGGATCCATGAAAAAGGGCGAAAAGATGATTGTCTATTCCGTGCTACCACGTCTCTTTGACAACCGATGCCAAACACGAAAGCCGGGAGGCGACCCGATGGAAAACGGCTGTGGTAAGATGGAGAGCTTCAGTCCGCAAGCACTGGAAATGATTCGGAGCCTCGGCACTACGCATATATGGTATATAGGTATGCTTGAGCAAGCAACTCAAACGAATTATAGCGATGCCGGTATTCTTCCCTGCCATCCCGAAATCGTCAAGGGGAAGGCAGGATCGCCTTACGCTGTCAGAGACTATTATGACGTATCGCCCGAATTGGCTACGAACATTCCCAACCGAATGGCAGAATTCCACGATCTGATCGAGCGCACACATCGTGCAGGCATGGGAGTGATCATGGACTTTGTCCCCAACCATGTAGCGCGTGAATATCGGTCGGACGTCAAACCATCGGGAACAAAAGATCTGGGAGAGGGAGACGATCCGCTTGTAGCATTCTCTCCCAACAACAATTTCTACTACCTGCCCGGAAAATGCCTCGAACTCGATTTTGGTGAGCGGAGCCGTACAATGATGCCTTATCACGAAGAGCCTGCAAGGGCAACGGGCAACGACCGATTTTCCTCTCATATCGATAAGGAAGATTGGTACGAAACGGTGAAATTGAATTACGGCATCGACTACCTGAATGGAGGAAGCAAACACTTCGATCCTCTACCGGACACGTGGATTCGGATGCGAGATATTCTGCTCTTTTGGGCAAGCAAAGGAATCGATGGATTCCGCTGTGACATGGCCGAAATGGTGCCGGTGAAATTCTGGGAATGGGCAATACCGCAAATTCGCGAAAGGCACTCGGTCTTATTCATAGCCGAAATCTATCGGCCCGAGCTGTACGAGAGCTATCTCCAAGCAGGGTTTGACTATCTGTATGACAAGGCGGGCATGTACGACTGTCTCCGAGCAGTTATCTGCGGATACGGCTCCGCTTCGGACATATCACGAGTAATCCGACAAACAGAACGATTTGCCGACAATATGCTCTACTTCCTTGAGAACCACGATGAGCAGCGCATAGCTTCGGATTTCTTTGCCGAAGATGCACGGAAAGCTCTGCCGGCAGTAACGATAGCCGCCACAATAGGACGAAATCCCTTCATGCTTTACTTTGCTCAGGAACTCGGCGAACGCGGAATGGATGCCGAAGGGTTCAGCGGTAAAGACGGTCGTACCACGATATTTGACTATTGGAGTCTGGACAAGATGCAACGCCGCATCAATGACGGACGATACGATACGACGATGTTATCCGAAGAAGAACGCCTCTTACTGCAAAGTTATACCCGTCTCTTACACGATGTTTGCGCCCTGCCATCAGTCATTCAAGGAAGCTTCTACGACCTCGGCTATGCCAATCAGAACAATCCTTACTTCCGACCGAATCGAGAGTTTGCCTTTCTTCGCCATACAACGGACGAAATACTTCTTGTCGCAGCCAATTTTGCCCCACACGAAGCAGAAATCAGGGTGATTATTCCCGAACACGCCTTTCAGACGATGCAGATAAAGGACAATGCAGCTTTCCTGCTGACCGATATGCTCTCCGGAGAAAACAGCATCGGCTGTCTCACCCAATACGCCCCCTACCCGCTACATCTTCCGGCCTACGGCTATGCCCTGCATCGCTTCCGTCCGCTTTAGACGGATCAAGCCAATTCTCCTATAGCTCTTTCAACGGCTGCAAAAAACAAATATGCTGTTTGAGCATATGATCAGTAGGAATTTTAGTTTTCCAAATCTGAAAACTTTTCTTTCAAGGCGGCTCCGAATAAGCCTTCTCTCAAATACTTCTGTGCTCTTCGCGGAACAGATCAAAGTATTTGGCTGAATAGTTGTAACTATTTCGTCGAATAGTTAAAACTATTTCGCCGGATAGTTATAACTATTTTGCCAGATAGTTATAACTATTTCTCCGAATAGTTCAAACCAACTCACTGAATAGTTCAAAGTGTTTGGCGGAAAGCTTAGGAGTATTTCGAAGAATTTTCAATGCTTTTGTGTCTATACATCAAGAAGACTGGGGAATAAACCAATGCCGTTCCGGCTTCAACCGAAAGAGAATTAATGTCCCGTTCTCTTCGCATTAGAAGTAGCTGCAGACACATTCAGAGAGGACGAAAACGAAGTCCGAAGGAATAAGTGCCCGATGAGGGGCAAAGGTATGCCGGAGCAGTACCGGGCCCGCAACTTCCATTGCCCAGTCCGCGCTGCATATAGTCGAAGCGCAAGATATGATGCGCAGGCGTGGGTAATTCCCATTGATGACGAGTCCGCGCAAGATGTTCGTCCTCATAGGGAAGAATGGAGAAATCGACCTGTCCCGAAGCTTCCACCCTGATACCCCTGCCGGAATCATCCGTCAGGGTCAGAGCTCTAAGGCCGGTTCTATTGCCTGTACTCTGGGGGCGTACATAGGGTTCGACCATACAGCTCACACGGTCGGAATACAGTCCGAAGAAAGCACTCTGCCTACGATCCACATAATTCTCATGAGGGCCTCGTGCCAGATATTCGATTCGATCCATCTGCAGGGGCAGGCACATTTTAATCCCAAGTCTACGTAACTTATCCGCCTGCTCTTCCTCGGGTGTAAAGTCTGCGCGAATATCCACCGTACCGTCTCCATATATATAATAGTTAAGGCGATAAGGGCAGAGAGCACGATGCGACGCCGCGAGGATCACCCGTGTGGAATCTGCATTGACCTCGTAGGAAGGAACAGCAGGCTGTACCGGACCGGCCGGTGCTCCGGGAGGAATACTTCCGTAGGGGGAGTCGTTCTCTACCCAACGGAAATTGTCATAGACAGGGCCTCCCCTCGGGATAATCACAGGGTGGCTGCCATAGTTCCAACAAATAAGTTCTGCCGTATGGAGATCGAATACGAGCTGCACCCTGTCGTTAGCGATATGAAGATGATTCCCTTCCGTCGTTACTTGCAGCGTGGGCATCCGCTCAGGCAGGAGGGAAGCAAAACCCTCTCTTTGTGCAAGTGTAAACTGTTCGGATGCTACCGTGTATCCCTTATCGGCCCAAGTGGTGGCTTCACGAAGGAAGAGTTCGAAATTGATATGGAAGTCGCGAGTCGAATACATTGGAATATCGGCGACGGGTATCCTCAATGTAGCTTTTTCTCCTGCCGGCAATTTGGGCAGATCCACTTCTCCGCTTTCGATCACACAGCCGTCGGAGAGGAGCTTAAAACGAAGACCGAATCGATTCAAATCCGTAAAGGAGTAGGCATTGTGCAGAGTGAGCAGTTTGCTTTTACTGTCGTATGCATCGAATTTCACGTACTGATACACTTTCTTCACTTCGTACAGCTTCGGAGTCCATGACCGGTCAGCCGTCACAAGTCCGTTGTTCACGAAATTTCCCTGATGAGGTCCCGGATAGTCGTATCCGGTATGCAGGCGATAGAGTCCACGTTTGATTTCGGAAGGATCGTAGATGGCCTGATCCACCCAGTCCCATATACAGCCGCCTATACCGGCACTGCTCTGCTCCATTATATCCCAATAATCCTGCAAATTGCCGACACCGTTGCCCATGGCATGAGCATATTCGCACATGAAATAGGGCTTTCCGTCCGTCTCCCGGCCATTGGATCCGGCCTGTACCTGAGCAAGGGAGGGATACATAACGGAATGCAGGTCGGTATATTCCGTTCCGCCACGGGTAGCACCCTCGTAGTGAATGATGCGCGAATCGAGTGCACGAACCGCCGCATAGGTATGTCGGAAGTTTTCTCCCCTACCCGATTCATTGCCGAGCGACCAAAACAAAACGGAGGGATGATTGCGATCGCGACAGACCATACGGACTGTGCGATCCACGTATTGCGCCCGCCATGATTCGGCATTGGTGATACCACCCTTCTCTCCATGGTCATCCCAATTCTTATGACATTCCAAATCGGCTTCGTCCATGACATAGAGACCGTAGTAATCACAAAGGGCATACATCTTGGGCTGTCGTGGATAGTGACTCGTTCGAAGAGTATTGACGTTGGCCTGCTTCATCATCGTTATGTCCTTCACCATTGTCGGCAAGTCGATGCTGCGGCCATGAAGCGGATGCGTATCCTGCGTATTGACTCCTTTGAACAGTACTTTGCGACCGTTCAGATACACCGATTGATCGCGAATTTCCGGCTGACGGAATCCATACTTGGTGGCAAAAGCCAATTCTTCGCGCTCCTTATCATCCCATTGGGTGATAATAAGAGTATAAAGAGTAGGTGTCTCGGCTGTCCACAGGGATAGATTGCGAAGATCGGCTTTCCGAAAATGAAGGCTTTGTTTCTGTTCTCCCACAGACAGTCGGGTTTGCTTCCGTTCCTCCCAGAGCACTTTCCCTTGGGGATCCAAGAGACGTATTCCGACAGTCTTACGTGCAGCCGAACCGTCTCTGTTGTCCATCTCGACGGCTACGGATATTTCCCCTGTGGTATAGTCGGATTCGGGATGCAACTTGCTCGTTATGTAATGATCCCGAATGGAAGTACGAGGCGTGGCGTACAGATAGACATCGCGATGCAATCCGCTCATATGGAACATATCCTGTCCCTCCAAATAAGAAGCATCCGTCCAGCGGACTACTTGTATGCTCACATTGTTCTGTCCCGCACGAACTGCCGCACTGATATCAAACTCGGCATCGTTATTGCCCCCTTGAGTGTAGCCGATATAACGCCCGTTTATCCATACATAAGCCCCACTATAGAGACCATCGAAATGCAGATAAACGCGTTTCTTTTCCCAGCCTGTCGGAAGGATAAAGTCACGCCGATAAGAGCCTGTCGGATTGGGATCCACTGCCGAGGTATAAGTCTTCTGAATGCGAATAAATGGAGGATTGTCCTCAAAGATGTGGTTTACATTGATATATAAAGGTGTATCCCAACCTTTCATCTGCCAGCACGATGGTACTGTGATGGTATCCCATGCAGACACATCGAACAGATCTTCGACAAAATCGGTACGGGCAGTACGGGCATCGGGAGAATAACGAAAATGCCACAAGCCGTTCAGCGATAAAAATTCTGCCTGCGAAGGAGTAAGCCAAGGTTTCTGATACCGCTCATCAGCCTGCAACAATGCTGTTGTAGCATAGGGCATAAAGGTAGCGTGGCCGTCTTCTTTGTTTTCGCCAAACACCGTTTCATCTTCCCAATACGGCCTCTTCCCTGAAACAAGACTGTCGGACTGTAGGTATAAAGCTCCGTTGCCATATAATACGGTAGCCCATGAGATACTGCATACAGACGAAAACAGTATGAAAATCGAAAGGATTCGCAGACTTATCTTCATAAATACTTAGTTGTTTAGTGAAGCAAAGATAAACGGAGTTTCCTCCGTATAATTAAAAGCCATCCTTGAGACTGTTGCGGGGGAGTTTCATTGAGCTCTTTTGCTGCAGAGCTGATTCTTAGTGTCTTCGGGAAAGGTCAAACCTTCGGTATATGGGCACCGAGCAAATAGAAATTTCCCCAAGTTTCCATTAGAGAAGTACTCCTTTCCTCGTCAAATAGGCGAGAAATAAGAAACGATTGTCGGCTGTTTCTTGCTTCCTGCACGATGCAGGACGTGATTGTCAGCTGATTCTTGCTTCCTGCACGATGCAGGACGCGATTGTCAGCTGATTCTTGCTTCCTGCACGATGCAGGACGCGATTGTCAGCTGATTCTTGCTCCCTGCACGATGCAGGACGCGATTGTCAGCTGATTCTTGCTTCCTGCACGATGCAGGACGCGATTGTCAACTGATTCTTGCTTCCTGCACGATGCAGGACGCGATTGTCAGCTGATTCTTGCTTCCTGCACGATGCAGGACGCGATTGTCAGCTGATTCTTGCTTCCTGCACGATGCAGGACGCGATTGTCAACTGATTCTTGCTTCCTGCACGATGCAGGACGCGATTGTCAGCTGATTCTGCTCCCATCAATGCGCTAACTATCAGCTATTTGCAACTATTTTATAGGACTTTCATTGAAGTCTTTTGCCGCAGAGCTGATTCTTAAGTGTTTTTCAGGAAAGATCAAACCTCAAGATATGGCTACCAAGCAAACAGAAATTTCCCCAAGTTTCCATCAGAGGTATACTTGAGCTTTGAAGAGATTGCATGAAATACTTCCTTTCTTCGTCAAATCAATGCTTGTGTCTGTCTTGATCGATATGAGGAGGTGGAAGGTTATTGTGCAACAGTCTCATCCTTCTAAGTATTTCTATCATAGATAAACGAAAAAAAGGGATACTCCCGTACCCCTTTCATCGTGGTCCCACTTGGGCTTGAACCAAGGACTCCCTGATTATGAGTCAGGTGCTCTAACCAACTGAGCTATAGGACCTGCATTGCCTGTCTGGACTTGCAATTGCGGAGCAAAGATAAGTTTTTTCCTCAATATGCAATAGTCATCAAAAATCTTTGTGGTCGAAATACAAGAGAATTTCTACCCCCAATCCTTTCCTTAGCCTTCAAAACGGGCTACCTTTATCGCCCCGAAACCCCACAATACTGCAATGGAGAAAATGACTATCAAGCAGCTGCACGAATCCGATCGCCCCCGTGAGAAAATGATCCGACTCGGTGCTCGCTGCCTGACCGATGCCGAACTGCTGGCCATCCTCATCGGATCGGGTAATGACCGGCAAACAGCCATCCAACTGGCTCAAGAGATTCTGGCCAAGATGGATAACAGCCTGCCGCGTCTGGCCAAATGCGACATACAAGAGCTGACCGGTAGCTTCCGAGGTATGGGACCGGCAAAAGCAGTCACCGTGATGGCAGCAATGGAACTGTCCCGCCGTATCCCTTCGCAAGAGATGCCCCGCAGAGAATCCATTACCGATAGTCGAATGGCCTATCGAACTATAAGCCCATTTCTCACAGACCTGCCGCAGGAAGAAATGTGGGTGTTACTCCTCAACCAAAGCGGAAAGATAATCAGCATGGAGAACCTTAGCCGAGGAGGTGTATCGGAGACTTCGGCCGATGTCCGTCTGATCATGCACAAAGCCGTCTCTCATCTTGCCTCGGCAATCATTCTGGCACACAATCATCCTTCAGGAACGGTACGCCCAAGTGAACAGGATATTCAGCTTACTCAAAGGGTGCAAAAGGCTGCCACATTGCTCGGATTTCGACTGAACGACCATCTGATCATCGGTGACGATGGGGTATATTTCAGTTTCGCTGACGAAGGCCTTCTCTGATTTTTCTCTGAATCCATACAAGTAAATAGAGAGTCGGACTCTTTCTTCTTGTTTGAAACCGATGAGAAATCAACCACCGGAACAAAAAAGCCGGGTTATCCATTTATATCGCCGCATAGCAAGAGTACCCGGTGTCGCATAGGCGACATTTCAGGCAGATAGCAGCTTCTACTTTTGTGTCATCAAAGAACAATGATCGATTAACATAAGAAGGAGACTCGACAATGGAAAAGAAAATGTTTTGCTATCAATGCCAGGAAACAGCCGGCAATAAGGGATGTATCCTCAAAGGGGTATGCGGTAAGGACTTTAGTACAGCTAATCTGATGGATTTGCTCGTCTTTAACCTCAAAGGTATTGCCATCATAATGACTTCTATGAGGCATGCCGGAGTGAAAGCCGATTACCGAAAGGCTGACAAGGCGATCATGGAATCTCTATTTGCCACGATTACCAATGCCAACTTCGACTACTCTTCCATAGCCAAACGTGTAGAGAAAACGTTCGCACTCAAAGCGGAATTGTACAGTTTGGCTCTTACTCAAGGCATAGAGCTTCCCGAAAATGAAGCGGTGACAATGCAGGGAAAGCCGGAAGAATATGATCGGTTGGCTCTCAGTGTAGGTATTCTAAGAGAGACAGACGAGGATGTACGTTCTCTCAAAGAGCTGACGATCTATGGACTCAAAGGATTGGCAGCCTATGCGGAGCATGCGGATCGACTCGGCTACGTGGATGAAGAGATCAATGCTTTCACCGAACGTGCGCTGCACGATGTAACGATGGGGTTGCTTTCGGCAGAAGAGCTGACAGCTCTTGTACTGGAGACCGGTTCTTTCGGAGTGAAGGTAATGGCTCTGCTCGACAAAGCTAATACCGAGACTTATGGCAATCCGGAAATCACGGAAGTAAATATAGGTGTCGGTTCGCGCCCGGGTATCCTTATCAGCGGTCATGATCTGAAAGATATGGAGATGCTGCTCGAGCAAACCGAAGGAACAGGAATAGATGTGTACACACACGGTGAAATGCTACCGGCCAACTATTATCCCAAATTCAAAAAATACAACCACTTCTTCGGCAATTACGGCAATGCATGGTGGAAACAGCGTGAGGAGTTCGAAACCTTCAACGGCCCTATCCTTTTCACCACAAACTGTATCGTCCCCCCTAAGGCCAATGCTTCCTACAAGGATCGGGTATTTACCACCAACGCTACGGGTTATCCGGGATTCAAGTACATCGAGAGCGATGAGCACGGGCGCAAGGACTTCAGCGAAATCATTGCCTTGGCCAAGACGTGCCAACCTCCCACAGAGATTGAGAGTGGCACTATCATAGGAGGCTTTGCACACCATCAGGTATTGAGCATCGCCGACAAAGTAGTGGAGGCTGTCAGCAGTGGAGCGATCCGCAAGTTTGTAGTGATGAGCGGTTGTGACGGCCGGCAGAGTGGGCGCAATTATTACACGGAGTTTGCCGAAGCTCTTCCTTCCGATACGGTTATCCTTACATCGGGATGCGCCAAGTTCCGATACAACAAATTGCAGCTTGGCAACATTGGGGGCATCCCTCGAGTTCTCGATGCCGGACAGTGTAATGACAGTTATTCGCTGGCGGTAATTGCCCTGAAGCTGAAAGAAGTAATGGGATTGGATGACATCAACAAACTACCGATCGTCTACAACATTGCATGGTACGAACAGAAAGCTGTCATCGTCCTGCTCGCTCTACTCAGCCTCGGTGTCAAGAACATCCATGTAGGCCCTACCCTACCTGCATTCCTATCACCGAATGTAGCGAAAGTGCTGATCGAAAACTTCGGTATAGCCGGTATCGGTACGGTCGAAGAAGATATTCGAACACTGATCGCATAAGAATAAGAAGTGGTGTGCAAGTGAATGCCTTAAGCTTTCTCGGAAAAGCCGGAACTGCATTGGTTTATTTCCCAATCGTCTTGAGGTATAGACACAAAAGTATTGAATACTCTGTGAAAAGCTCATTAGCTTTTCACAGAGTACTTAGAACCATTTCGATGAATACTTAAAACTATTTCGCTGAATAGTTCAAAGTATTTCGCGGAAAGCTTAAGAGCTTTTGCCAGAATAGATCCTAATCTTTCTTCGAAAAGTGGCTAATCAAACGTGAGTTCGATGTAAGCGATATGGTGCCGACTCTCTCTTGTTGGGATATTGACTATAATCGAATCAGAAAATGAAAGGGAAAAAGTTTGACGTCTCATTGGATGTCGAAGCCTCTCGAAGCTGAAATTTCTCAACCGAGAAATGAAATACGCTGACAAACAGCATATTGCATATTTTTCTTCAGATCGAATCCGCATTGTTTTATAGCCATTCGGAACATACGCAGAAAGGGGGTCGAGCTACGCCCTACAGCGACTCGGGCTACGCCGTAGAGCGTACCGAGCTGCGCTCTACGGCTCTTCGAGCTACGCTGTAGGGCTCACCGCGCCGGGCTCTACGGCTCAGCTCGGCCACCTCTACGGCTCCCGGAGCGGAACTCTACGGCTCGGCTCGCTACGCTGTAGAGCGTACCTCGCCGAGCTCTACAGCGTACCTCGAAGAGCCATACGGGGTAGCCCGTCATCCTCTACGGAGTACCGCCATCTTGCCCTATGGTATAGCCCATCTTCCTGTGCGGACTGCAACATTCTGTCAAAAGCAATCCGAATTTCAATGTTGGTTCGATCCAAGCAAAAGCAGGATTGCCCCCTATACAATTGCCTGAACGGAACAACCTATAACATCCAAAATATTAGTGCGTTAACCGCTAATCAGGGAACGAATACATTGGCGTTTTCTTACGCCGAACTGACGTTAATCAATTGTCGCAAGGGACATCAGCAAAAAATAAAACCCCGAAAGTTTTTGTCTGAACTTTCGGGATTCTCTGAACTTTAGTTGTTCTTGTTATTTGTCGAAGAAAAGATTCGGGTCCATCTACACCTCATGGATTTTGTACAATCGGATCGAATCTTTTGATGGGTTTTCTTCACACATCAAGCGGCTTACTCTCCGAATAAAGAACGTAGTTCACGAGGCAAATAGAAAGTCTTGGTCTTATCTACATAGACTACTACGGAAGACAGATCAATCGCTTTCTTATTGAAGATAACCGTATTGGAGAAAGGACTCGCCAGTAAGCGATGGCTACCTTTTTTCACTTCAAGGACAGGCAGTTCTCCTTCCTTCTTTCCGTCTTTGATACTGTAGCTCATGCCTTGGAATACTTCCGAATGGGGAGCAAATATCTTGTCGGTAAGGACGGGCAATTGGCCTCCTAATTCGAAGAGACGGCAGAGATAGTCATTCAGTTCATAGTTTATGACCATTCCCATCGGGCGTGTATCTTGGGGGTGATAGGCCGCCAACAATACTTCTTCGGCAGTATGTCCGTGCGTCGTAAAACCGATCGAAGTGTGCTTCGTATAAAGCGATGCGATGAAGGTACTGAGCGAACCGCTGTAGAGGGATTCTTCCGTCTGCCTGCGCTGCTCTTTGGGGATAGGACTATGATTATAATCCGGACAATTATAAAGAGCTTCCAACTCTTTGGAGTCCAATTCGAATCCGCAGATATTGCTTACCAAACCCTGAACCTTGTCGGCGGGAGTATCAGCCAAACGCTCTGCAAGTCCGTCTGCTGTCAGGCGGAAGCGACAGAGTTGATCGAAAAGGTCTTTTGCAGAACGCTTATCATAGTCTTTCACACTTTGTTTGCCTATACTTACACCGCTATTGCCATGATCCGGCACGATGATGACAGCCGTTTGTCCGTCACGATGGGCAAAATCGAATGCCACGGCACAAGCACGATCGAAAGCAAGATATTCGGTAGCAATCCCCACAGGATCGTTGGCATGTGCAGCCCAATCCACTTTACTACCCTCGACCATAAGGAAAAAGCCTTCCTCAGAACGATTCAGCTTCTCTATAGCCAAGCGAGTCATCTCCTCCAGTGAAGGGATTTGTGTAGTATCACGATCCAAATCATAGGGCATTTCTCGTTTGCCGAACAAAGCCCACATCTTATCTCCCGCATAAGTGCGCATTCCATTCAGGTCATCCAGAAAGAGCCCATAGCCACGGCTATTGAGTACGGATTGCAGTTCCGGATGGAGGTAGTGCGTTCCGCCTCCGAGTACAACATCCAGATTTTGGTGTACCATCTGCGCTGCAATCCAATCGTATTTCTTACGAGAATAAGAGTGTGCCGAGCAATCGGCCGGTGTGGCATGAGGGAAGTGACAAGTCACGACCAAACCCGTTTTCTTTCCCTTCATTATTTTAGCCGCCTCCAGAAAAGTAGCCAAAGGAGAATAAGCACGAGCCTTATCCACCGGAATCAGATCTGCATCACCCGAACTGACAGGATAAGTCGACACAAAACCCGTATTGGATGGCATACCTGTCATATAGCACGATGTAGTAGGAGCAGAGTCTCCAATCGGGGCATCGGACGAATAGGTCAGAACAGTACCACATATATATGGATCTATAGCCAAATGCCGGCGGTCGGGATTCAGGTATCGCTGATACCAGCGAGCCAGAGAAACAGCCGAAAGAGAGGTACCATCGGGAATCATCAGAATCACGTTCCGAACTGGCTTGACCTCCCGTGGCTGACCGGCATATAGAGCCGGAGAGAGTACGATAATAAAAAGAAGAATCGTACTAAGAGTTTGTTTGATTCGTTTCATTGTTTGTTAATCTGTTAGATGATTGGATTCAATGTTTATTGTTTCGCTACAGCCAATAGATCTATCAGCTCTTCGGAACAGACCGTTAGTTTCTCTACACCGGATTCCGTAACCAGAAAACTATTCTCATTACCTACGGCCCCAATACCGGGAAGAACAAATTTGGGTTCAAAGGCTATCACCATCCCCGGCGTCAGTATCTCTTTACTGCGAGCCATTAGTACAGGCATTTCATTGATCTGGAGTCCTATGCCATGTCCCACAAATTTAGCTTGCTGCTTCGTTCCCATGAATTTATCGGTAGCCCCTGCTTCCTCGGCCATATCTACAGAGCGTTTATAAAGATCGGCACACGACATGCCGGGTTCGGCAGTCTCCATAACCTTCGCCTGAATTTCCCGACTGAGGTCATGCAATCGTCTGGCTTCGTCCGGCACTTTTCCGATGGCATAGCTGCGAGTCATGTCAGATATATATGCCGAATAGTTGCCCGCCATATCCACCATAACGCACATACCCTCTTTCATGGGCGATCCATCTGCTCCCAAAGGCAAGGCATCCGTACCGCCACCTCCCATGGCGAAGTCATAAGGAGACGGCGACTCGGCATTATCCCCTACGATCACATTACCCATGTGAATTTCCATCGCAGATCCGAATGTTCTAAATATACCCTCTGAACCATAGCTACGCATCAAATGTTCGATCTCGACCTGAAACTCTCTATCTGTCATGCCCGGTCTGAAAACGGATGGAATACACGCATAGACTTCCCCGTGGATGGCAGCAGTCCGACGAAAAAGTTCTATTTCACCCGGTGTCTTGATCATTCGTAAGCGACGCAAAAGAGCCGTAGCATTGCCGTACTCAGCATTGGGAAAGATACTGTGTTGGCGCTTAATGTCGCTATAGGATGATTCGTCATTCTCAAGCATGATACGGCGAGGCAATACGCCTCCTCTACTCTGAATTAATGCAGGAATATCTTCGAGTTTACGTATGGGACAAACATTTCCCTCCTCGACTACTTGTGGACGACGAACGAAAAAGATAGGTTCACCCTCTGCCGGCAAATAGGCTGCCCCTCCATATATGGATCCGAAGAGATAAAGCAAATTGACATTGCTTGTTACCAGCAAAGCATCATACCCTTCTTCTTCCATTGCTATGCGTACACGCTCTTGGCGTACTTGGAGATCTGCCTTCAAGGCTGCAGGTGCTAATTTGATCATAATATTTTGAGATTATTTTGATTAACGGAACAAAAGTACTGAATAGCATATTCGCAAGTCATGAATAATCACGATTTGTCAGTACAGAAAGCTGTCTTATCCGATTTTAGAAAGTCTTGCCGATTTCCCGATTTACTTCTTCTATTTGCGAAAATCCCGTGCAATAGTCCCATACTGGTGTCTATGCATTTGCTCTCTTTACTCCTGATGCACTTTGCAATCTACTCGAATGAGCCTCGAAAGCCTGCTCCGGCGATAACTCTCCAAATCCGGCAAAATTTATTCGACCGACGAAGCTGTGTAGCACCACTCCTCGACTCTGCCATGATCGTTGCCAATCGCTGTATGGACTATCTCCCCTTCAGATACAATACCTAATCGGTTTCGGTTTCGGCAATAAGTTAGGCTATACTCGTCTGTGTTTCCATGGCATCAATACTTAACAATCGTGCCACTTAACTCTAAACTATCCAAGTCTACTCATTCTCTTTCTTATGCTTAGTCATTTGTCTGCGATTCGGATAGTCTTTGCTCGACAAGCTCTTCGGCTAAGCGGACACAGTTGTTACAGGGAAATTTCAGTTCTCCCTTTAGCTCACGGCAGGTGATACCGCCGGCATGGGCCTGAAACTCCTGACTGACCGGTTGCAGCCCTTTAGATTCAAGGATTCTATTGGCTGAATAAAGTGCACCGCAGAGTCCGCCTTCGGCTCTTCCGCCGCCCTTGGGGCGGTATTCTTCTTCGATCGCTTCGTCAGTCATACCGGTCAAATCTTGAAATCCTTTTTGAACAGCTTGTGCGCAGTTCCAATTGTTCGGTTTGTTGTGGAAAAATGTTTCCGATCTGGATTCTTTCGTCATATTGAGTTGTGTTTGGATATTGATACGCAGTTCTTGGAGGCCGGATTGAATATAAGGCCTTGAATAGTCAACATTCTTCAGTATTGTATTGTTCCAGACGATCAGGTCAAGATCAATGGCTACACGGCCATCGAAAGGCTTGGTATATGTCCTGCCTAATTGCAATTCTATTCCCTTCAGTTTCCGTCCGACTTCTTCCCGGTTCTCCGATGAATAGAAATGGGCTGTCAGATTGGTAAACAAACCTGAAGGGTAAGGGAAGTCAATGGGAGCGTTCTCGATGGGCTTGGAGAAACGGATCGTCGGATATGAGTCCCGAAGCAGGCGCATAGCCGCCGGTATATTGGTCTCTGCAGCGTAGTTGCTGCCTATACTGATAACGATATGGTGGTGAGTGTTCATGATATACAGTCGTCGGTGTGTGGCTTTTGGGGGGCAAGGGTCTGCAGACGGACAGATTCCTCATGAATACGGCTGAATAGCTCCGATATAAATGTTTCGTCCAAACCTAAGAGGGCTGCAGTACGGGCACGGTTGCGCTGTAGTTGTTCGTAGCGGAGATTCTGAACCACAGCCAGATTGTGCTCTTTTTTGAACAAACCTATCTCGTATGCCACTTGCATCCGCCGAGCTAGCAATTCCACTATACTCTCATCTATCTGATCAATCTGCATGCGCCAAGAGATCAGCTCTTCGTCCTGCTTTTCGGATTGGCGGCGTGGGATACGCAGTCGCCGGAGGATTTGGGCAAGTACAGTAGGTGTTATCTGCTGGCTTGCATCGCTTAGAGCCTTATCCGGACAGCAATGCGACTCAATGATCAGCCCGTCAAAATTCATTTCCATGGCTTGCTGGCTGACGGATTCGATCCGATCTCTCTGTCCCGTAATATGACTCGGATCACAAAGGATGGTTAACGAAGGAAAACGTCTTTTCAAATCGAAGGGAATCTGCCAATGTGGAGGATTGCGAAACGTCTTGGTCGCATAGGTACTGAATCCTCTATGGATGGCTCCGATCTGTCGAACTCCGGACTGCCGAAGCCGTTCTAGGGCTCCTGTCCACAGATCCAAATCGGGACTGATCGGATTCTTGACGAGGACAATCACCGATTCGTCCTTGCCTATCGTATCGGCAATTTCTTGTACAGCAAAGGGATTGGATGTGGTTCGTGCACCTAACCAGAGTATTCTGATACCGGCTTGCATGGCTTGCTCTACGTGTTCGCGAGTAGCCACTTCCGTGGTAGCAAGCATATCCAATTCATCCTGTACACGCACCAACCAAGGTAGCCCTGTTTCTCCTACTCCTTCGAAGCACCCCGGCAAGGTACGAGGTTTCCACAGACCGGCACGAAAAATACGAATGCCTGCTTCATCCCTGAGGGCACGAGCAGTAGTCATTATCTGCTCCTCACTTTCTGCACTGCAAGGGCCGGCAATGACTGTCGTATTAGGCTCCGAGGGGAGAGGCAACGGCGTAAAATCACAGTACTTCATGATACGATGCTGAATTTAGTTAGCGACGATCGATTCCAGTAGACGAGCATATTGTTTGGCTTCCTCTTCACGCGAAAAAGTGGAGATAAAATTCCTGTTTGGGTTCCGAAGAGAAGTATCCCCTTCTGCCTTCCAGCGAGTGTATTGATCACTCAGGAATGTGGCTACCTCTTCTGTCGTCTGTGCAGCCAATCCTGCCTCGGCCTCCGATATAATATCTGCCACGATAGCTTCATCGCTCCTTACCATCAGGATGGGTTTTTCCATGGCCAGTGACTCGAATAGCTTGGTCGATACTATACCATGGGGGCCTCCGGGCTTCTCTGTGTTGCCCAGTTGGAGCAGGACACTGCTATGGCGGAGAATTTCGGGTACCTGAACAGCCGGGACCATCGGGAAAAAGCGGCACATATCCTTCAGAGCATACTGCCGAATGAATGGTTGCAGGATGGAGCGGGAGTGTTCGTCCACATACCAGTGCAGCTCTATTCGTCTCTCTTTGCGCACCTCCTGAAGAGTTTCAGAAGCCAAAGCTTCGAACAAAAGGGTAGGATCGTGCATTCCCGGAGTCAGCAATCGTCCTGTATAGGAGAGGATGAATTTGTCACAAGGAAGCGATCCTCGAGAAAAAAGCTCGGGATCATATCCATTGTAGATCAATTCTGTACGAGGATTAACTTCTGCGAGCAGATTGCAGTGCCAGGGTGATACCGAAACTACACGATCAGCTTTGTGGAGATAATGGTTTCGGAGAGAAATATAGCGGTGTCGAAGCCACTTCATCAGCAGACTTGGCAGTCGCTTGCCACGAGGAAGAAATTCGTAGTTGCTGTACTGTTCGATCACATCGCGGCAATCCGCCACCCAGGGCAATCGATGTGCCTGTGCATAGCGGCAAGCCGTAGCAAGGGGAAACTTGCGATAGGTAAGACAAAGTATAGCATCGAATTTGACACTGGGAAAAGCTTTCGCCGCTTCTTTGTAGAATCGCTCTTCTTTCTGCTCCCAAAGCAATTCGCTGAACAGACGAGCTGAACGAATCGCCTGAGACAGAAACGAAGCCGAAGAGAGATCGATAGCCGTTACCGGAATATCACTGCAAAATCCACCAAACACATCGCCGTGCGACTGGGATGCCGGAGTCGGCATTTTTTCCGTTATTACAAAAGGTTCCCAACCAAATCGAGGCAGATATTTGGTCAGATAGGCAGCTCTCGGAGCAAAAGCCGGAGGGAAGATATCGGCGAAGATGAGTACCCGTTTCATTGGTCGATGGCCGTTTCGTAGTCGAAAGATTCCTCCTCTTGTTTTTCCTCCATGGTTTCTATCAGCCTCAGTACTTCTCGATACAAACGGGCATGCCAGGGATGAATGTCGCGAGAGAGATATTCGTTGTGCCAAAGGAGTGTGGCTTCTCCTCCGTGGATGAAAGTATGCTTCAGCAGTTCCTTGCACAACTCTATGGCTGTAGCTTCGTCCAGGCCCATATACTCTTGCCTGTGCAGCGTACAATCCATCAGTGTAAGTGGGTGCAGGATCAGCTCGGTCAGCCGTCTTGTGGAAGGCATAATGAAGCGAACGGGACGGGATGTACCAAGGCGGAAACCTGCAACATCGGCATACCCCATGGTGTAATCGTGCCTGATACCTGCCGAGATCAGGGCTTGCATGTCCTCCGGCTCACGAGCTGCAAGGTAGTGATGCCTGTTGCAGTCGACTGCCATATCGGTATCGCTCATAAGTCGCTTGCGCTGCTTTCCGATTAGTTCGGGGTTCAGACCGGCAGAGTAGTTGCTGTGAAGCCCTATCACTATTCCATTGTTTTTAACCAAAGATCGGAGCGATTGATAGAGCGGTTTTCTCAGCGAATAGTTCGGTGCATCCTGTGGGGCCTTTCCGGGTGCTTTGAAGAAGAAGATAATCCGACAGCGATCCGGCATTTTGCTGCGCAATATTTTATCCCAATCCACAAAACGGGGAAAAGTGAAGAAACGATCACTTGCCGGATTGGCATAAGCCAGACGGAAAGCCTTGAAGGGAGATTTGCGTTCCTTGATCAATGCTCGGGCAAAACTTCTCCATCCTCTGTACTCGAACGGTTCGTCTACGTCATGCGTCAGATTCACCATGGAGAAATGGGGGACTGGGTCTTTTACCGGCCAGCCCATCTGACGAATTTTGGTGCGCAGAATGGCCCCGTATTCATCTACTACAGGACGCTGTAGAAATCCTGCTTTGAAAAGCAAGGACTCTCTTCCCGGAAATCGTCCGTGTATATCTCGAAGTTTACGCCGGTACATCTCTTCGTAGCGGGAGATCAGAAAATATGTAGAGGCGACAATGTCGGCATTCAGCACCAGTGTGTCGCTCTCTTCCAACAGCTCTTCGGTCGGCTCTCCAAAAAGGAGAGGTACGCCCTCCCATTCTTTCAGCGGTAACAAGGGAAAAGCCTTATCGGTACCGTAAATATCCGAATCGAAGAAGTTTGAAGCACGGATGACAATGCTGTATCGGGACATCTCGCTCTGCTTCGAGGTATAACCGATGCGACTGAGGAGCTGATCGTTTCCGCTTTCATCTCCGATCAGAAAGCGAATGATGTAGTGGATTACTTCAGTATTCATACCTGTTTTTGCTGACCGGTATCATGAAAGGCTCGCCATTTACGTCTTAGTCGGCCATATAAGCCAATCCGACCTTTGGATAGTCGGAAATAAGGTGTTTGTATACCTCCGAACGAGCGGAAGAATCCCTCTACCCCCTCCAACATGGAACCTTCGAAGTCAAATGTATGAATGCCTTCCATCTCACAAGCCCTCCAAATGGCCTCATACAGGGCAAAAGCTCCGGCATTGCGCCCCTGTCCTTCACGAATTTGGCCGGAAGCAATCGTGTAGGCCGTGTTATGATCGTGGGCGAGGAAGACGGCAGCCAGTAGACGCCCTTCGCTATCTTCACAACCGACTATTTCACCTGCATGCCTTTCGATGGCGACTTCCGCCAGCCGCTGCAATGTCTCCACTGCAAATCCTTTTGCTTCCTGTCGGGACATGGATATACGGCAGAGGCGCAGCAGGTCGTCCACCGTGGCCGACGTACAGCGGAGTCCGTCTCTTTCAGCCTTACGTATCTTCTTCATGGCGTCGGGGCGAATAGCCATCCGTACGACATCGATTCCAGGGCTTAGATCTATCCTGTACGTATATCGCGTAGTCTGAGAGTAACCTTGCCAGTAATAAGGGAGCCAATCGGTAAAATCCTTGGAGTATTGTACCATAAAGGACTTATGAGGCGGAAGCATGGAGCGCAGCATATCGTGTACCCTACGATGGGTACGAAAGGAGGTCGTGCTGTCTTCGTTTATACCTATGAAACTGTAGGATCCCAAAAACTGGGTGAAGGGCGGCATGCTGATATGACCAGGTACCGGCATATAGCAGGGCATCACACCTGAAACCGTCCCTTCCTCCTCAAGGACGAAAGCCATCCATTCATCGAAACCGCATACAGCATCCAGCCACCAATCCTGCAGGTATAGAGGGATGGGCATTCCTTGCCGGCATAGCTCCCGATAGCGTTGCTTCATCACTATCCAAGGGAAGAGACCGAAAAGCCTCCGATGCGCTCAAACGCCTTCAGTCTCCTCATCCAAGATTGCTTTATGAATGTTTGTTGCGAATGGCTTCGCGTATTTTTTCAGTCAGTTCTTCGGCCAATTCTTCATTGTCCCGAATCATTTCCTTGGCAGCCTCACGTCCCTGTCCCAGCTTCGTATCGCCATAGCTGAACCACGATCCGCTCTTCTTGATAATATCCAGCTCTACACCCAAATCGATAATCTCGCCGGAACGCGAAATACCTTCTCCGAATACGATGTCGAACTCTGCTTTGCGGAATGGAGGAGCCACCTTGTTTTTCAACACTTTCACCTTGGTCAGGTGTCCCATGATCTCTTCGCCATCCTTGATCGGTGTGCTCTTGCGAATGTCGATGCGGATGGATGCATAGAATTTCAGTGCATTCCCCCCTGTGGTGGTCTCCGGATTGCCGAACAAAACACCGATCTTCTCTCGTAGCTGGTTGATGAAGATACAGGTTGTATTGGATTTGCTGATGGCTCCGGTCATCTTACGCAGTGCTTGCGACATCAGACGGGCATGCAAACCAACCTTGTTGTCCCCCATTTCACCCTCTATTTCCGCTTTGGGCGTGAGGGCTGCGACAGAGTCAATGACTATAATGTCGACAGCAGAAGAGCGAATCAGTTGCTCGGCGATTTCCAAAGCCTGTTCACCGTTGTCCGGCTGTGCTATCCAGAGATTATCCACATTGACGCCCAACTTTTCGGCATAGGTGCGGTCGAAAGCATGTTCCGCATCGATGATGGCCGCCAAGCCACCTGCTTTCTGCGCTTCGGCAATGGCATGGATAGCCAGAGTGGTCTTACCGGAAGATTCCGGTCCGTATATCTCGATAATACGTCCGCGAGGGTAACCGCCTACACCGAGAGCCAAATCCAAACCGATGGAGCCGGAGGGGATAACGCTTACATCCTCCACCGTATTGGCTCCCATATTCATGATAGCACCTTTTCCGAATGTCTTCTCTATCTTCTCCGTGGCCATTCGCAGGGCTTGCAGTTTCTTCTCATCCTGCACCGTGGGTATCTTTTCTTCTGCCATATGTCTTTTCTTGTTCTGTATTATCCGTTTAGTATCTGATCGGCATGGTCTTTGGTCTTGACCTCTTTGCCTCTGATGATGCGTGTGACTACGCCCTCCTCATCCGTGAGGAAAGTAGTGCGCTCGGTCCCCATATATTTGCGTCCGTACATGCTTTTTTCCACCCAAACACCGAAAAGTTCGTTGAGACGCACTTCCTCGTCCACGATCAGCGGAAAAGGAAGCTCGTACTTCTCTCGGAAATTGCGATGGCTCTTGGCCGAATCACGACTCACTCCGATGATTTCGTAGCCGGCAGCACGAAGTGTGCTATGACCGTCGCGCAGGCTGCATGCCTGTGCCGTACATCCCGAAGTATTGTCTTTGGGGTAGAAATATAGTGCGATCTTTCGTCCGCGATAATCGTCTCTTTTGACCTCGTTCCCGTCTTGGTCTATCCCAAGAATCTCAGGAATACGGTCTCCTATTTGTATCATTGCTCCGTCTGTCTGAATTATATCAAACAAAGGTAACAAAAAGGTCATACCCTACAGTTCCTATTTTAGAAAGTATCTCGATTGTAATTTCCAATAGTAAATGCAACACGCTATAAACAAAAACACACCGAGGGGTAATCGCATTTCAGCCACTAACGTACATCTAAAGCTCATGATGCTACGCTCTGTTATCAAACAAGTGCGAATTCATATGTCAGAGATTCAAATTATAGAGGGAAGAGACTAAAAATTTTCAAACGCGATCGCCCTGACAGGCTGCCCCGTGGCCGACGCATTAAATTGGTTTTGCGGCTTCATGCGAGCGAGTTTCTCCTCATTGGTATTGTTGGCTGCTACTGTGTACCGACGGTAGCCGGATGGATTATTGGAGCCGGAGGTGGTATCGGCTGGTATGGACGTAATGTGAATCAGACGCCACAGCGTGGCACACAAGATGCATACACGGGTAGCGAGGCGATGGTTGGAGGAGCACAAGTGCTGTTGCCGGTCATGTCGTTGGACGTCTCAAAGGGGCACTCATTAACGTCAGTTCGATCTAAGCGGAAATAGGAAAGTTAGGGTTTCTGATGATTTCAATATTGAGTTCAGGCTTTTTAGGCAGGATGTTGTAAGCGATGATACCGGAGATCAGGTTGGTGACAAAATTGTTGACACTGCGATGTCTCGTGTGCTCTATCTGACAGACATTTTTGAGCATATCATTGACCGTTTCGATCAAGGCTCTCTTTCTCAATAAAACTTTGTCATATAGATGCATCAGGGAGTTCTTCATGTTCTTTTTGATTTTGGTTATCATGTGGATGTCATCGACAAAGAGCCGGTCAAAAAGGTTTTGGGAAATGTAGCCTCTATCGGCAATGAGTTTGCCAAAAAGATTCTTGGTGAATGTTCCGTCTTTCAGAGGTTCTCTGTCATCACAATTGCCCGGTGTGATTTGATAGTTGATGATTTCACCCCTGTCGTTGATAACAATATGTAGCTTGAATCCATAAAACCAACCCATGGTGCTTTTGCCTTTTTGAGCCCATCCCCTCATTGTCCTATGCCCATGAGCTCGTTTGATATGACAAGCCTTCAGTGGGGTGGAATCGATGAAAGAGATGCCTGTACATTGACCCAAACAACACATATTGAGAAATGCTATCAGCTTGAAACCCACCCTGCTTTGCAGCTCCACAAAGCGATTATAAGAGACAAGATGTGGAAACTCGGATCGACAAGAATGGGTGATGTATTGAAGATAAAAAGCTTTCAAATCTCGGTATCTTGACAGATGAAACAGGATCAGGATGGTCATGACCTCACTGTCCGACATCTTAAACTTTCTATTCCTGCGTTTTTTGTCTGCCTCTTCGAGGGTCTTTTTCTTGATTGCTTCATCAAAAAGCTTGGAGAAATCATCTATGATGCAAAAAACATCAACTA
This sequence comes from Porphyromonas gingivalis ATCC 33277, assembly GCF_000010505.1. Taxonomy (GTDB): domain Bacteria; phylum Bacteroidota; class Bacteroidia; order Bacteroidales; family Porphyromonadaceae; genus Porphyromonas; species Porphyromonas gingivalis. The sequence continues at coordinate 1,179,898 of NC_010729.1, forward strand.
TATTTGTCTTCATAAAGTAGCGTTTTGTTTGTTCGTATCTTATTGATTGTCAACAGCTAAGATACAAATAATTCGCTACTTTTTCAAGCATAATGCCCACGTCCTTTGGGCGTTTACCACTAATCAGAAAACAAATTCATTGGCTTTTTCTTACGTCGAACTGACGTTCATTAAAGGGGAGTAAATTTCCACCAGTGGAAACTTAATTTTCCACTGGTGGAAAGACAACTTTCCACTTGTGGAAATTCGGCGTGTACCAAATAGTCGCCTGACACACAATAATAATGAATGAACAAAAGTGCCTGCTTATTGTGCAAAGGTCCCATTAATTCGTACTTGTTTGATAACCGAGTGTAGCAATCGTTAGGTCTATAAGTGTGTTAACAGTTCAAATGCGATTGCCCTGATTCAGAATGCCGTTCGAATGCTTCTTCCTAAATTTGCCTTAGTGTTGCACATATTTGTGGAGTGTACAACTAACAACAATACCGAATATCGATGAAACGAAATACGTATTTAGTGAAGAAAATACTACTTGTATTTTTGCTGTTTTTCTTTGCCTTTGCCCTTTCGGCACAAGAGGCGAAGGACTCCATTCGCTTTGTCCGCTTCGATAGCCTCTACTACGCTGCATCCCTTTCCCCCGATCCTAAGTCTGCCACGGAGCAGATAGTCCGCCGCGATCCTGCCAATGCCGACTGGTTGGCATACAGAGTACTGGATCCCAATGCACAGGAGGAAAGTCCCACCGAAGTACTCGTCCGCATGTATAGCCATCCGCAGCTTCGGCGTTTGTATGCCGATACGGAAGCCTGCTATACAACTACTTTGGCCGACACCATAGCCGGAGAGATGAGGGCCGCATTCGAGCGATTGCGTGTATTGGATCCGCAGATGGCCATACCACGTTACGTGGCCTTTCATGTCAGTGGCTTGCAACAGAGCGTCGTCGCTGTACCGGATCTGGTATCCGTTTCGATAGACAAGTATATCCGTCCCGACTATCCCGTGTATCTGCAGTTTTTCAGCGAGTATGCGCGCCAAACCATGTCGCCCGAATATGTAGTGCGCGATGCCGTATTGGGCTGGATATGCTCCGAACGTCCGTTGCCTCGGGAGACGGTACTGACCTTGCAGTTCCAATTGGAGTATTGGGGCGATATATATCGGTTGATGAAGCAGGTTTTCCCTCAAGCCTCGGACGAATGGCTGTTCGGTTTTACCTCGGATCAATTGCTTTGGATGAAGCAAAACAGGAAAATCCTATTGGACAATGCTCTTAAACGGGGCGAGATGGAGTCTTCTCAGCCGACTGTCACGGATCGGTACTTCAAGGAGTTGCCTCCCGATCAGCTGTTACCTCCCGAAGCTCCTCGCCTGATCGGTCATTGGCTTGGAACCAACCTGTAAGCTCAGGTAGTATTAGGGCAACCGCATCAATATGATTTGTTTAGAGCGAGGAGCTTCGTTTCTTCCTCTGACTGAACTCCCTAATGGTTGTCCTGGTGCACATTGGTATTTATGGCACACCACCTATCTTTGCAACCGATCTCATTCAATCCTGACCTCCAATATGTCTATCCTCCATTCCTTTAATAAGGACACCATCTGTGCCGTAGCCACTGCTCCGGGTGTGGGCGGTATCGCCGTCATTCGTGTGTCCGGTGCGAATGCTTTCCGCCTCGTTAGCCCACTTTTTCTACATCGTGGCAAGGCGATTGACCTCAGCGAAGCCAAGCCTCGCACCGCCCTCTATGGCGAAATCATGGAGGCGGACGAACTTATCGACGAAGTTGTCCTAACGTGTTTCCACGCTCCGCACTCCTTCACTGCCGAGCATACGGTCGAGATTGCCTGCCATGGCTCCATATATATACGTAGACGTATTCTCGAGGCCCTCATCAATCAGGGCTGTCGTCTGGCACAACCGGGCGAATTTACTCGCCGTGCCTACCTCAATGGGCGTATGGACCTGAGTAGTGCCGAGGCGGTGGCGGATATCATCGCCAGCGAGAGCAAGGCACAGCATCAGATGGCGATGAAGCAGCTGCGTGGAGGATATAGCGAGGAGCTGAATGCCCTGCGTGAGGAATTGCTTCGCCTAACGGGGTTGATGGAGTTGGAATTGGATTTCCCCGAAGAAGATGTGGAGTTCGCCGATCGTACGGAGCTACTCGCCCTCTGCGACCAAATTGAGCTAAAGCTCAAGAAGCTCATCGACAGCTATCGCCTTGGCAATGCTGTCAAGCGTGGGATTCCTGTGGCGATTGTTGGCACGACTAATGTGGGTAAGAGTACCCTGCTCAATACTTTGCTGGGCGAGGAGCGTGCCATCGTGAGCGATATTCACGGCACCACGCGCGACACCATCGAGGACACGATGCACATCGGGGGCTACCTCTTCCGCTTCGTCGATACGGCAGGACTGAGAGAGACCGAAGACACCATCGAGAGTCTTGGCATTGAGCGTAGCCGAAGCAAAATTAAGGAGGCAGATATTATCCTTGCCGTGGTGGACGGCACACGCATCAGCGAGGCCAATCAGCTGGACTATATCAAGAGTATTTGGGACGAAAGGGAGGAGCGAACGGTCATTCTGCTGGTCAATAAAAGCGAAAGCCTCGCCGAGGCCGACCGAATCGGGCTCAGCGAAGCTCTGCAAACGAAGCTCTCTACGCCCACGAGACCGATATTCATTTCAGCTCGTGAGGGTAGGGGGATAGACGAACTCAAGGGTGAACTCACCCAGATCATGGAGACTTCTGGAGCGAACGAAGCCGACCTCATTGTGAGCAATGCCCGCCATCATCAGCTCTTGCGGGAGGCTTTCGATGCCCTTCGGCGAATGCGTTCGGGCTTTGATATGGGACTCTCGACCGACTTGCTAACGCTCGACCTCCGGCACGCCATCACCTCCATCGGCGAAATTACCGGCCGCGAAATCACCAGCGACGACACCCTGCACTACATCTTCGCCCACTTCTGCATCGGCAAGTAAGGGTAGGGTGACGTGTACTGAAAAAAGTTGACAGTTGGGGAGGTTAAGTTCGAGATTAGAATTACAGAGTTTTCTCTAAAGTCCATTCTGGGTTTACACACCTCACTCTTTAAGACGACTTTCGGTTGACAGCCACTAAATCCGCCCTCTGCCGGGGAGTCATTTTGCGGTAGAGCTTGGGCCAGATCCGAGGGAGATCCTCCGGAGGGATCGGCAGGGGATTTTTCGCTCCCGAGAGGATGGTTTGCATCGGGGTTTTCGCCCCCAATGCTTGATGCGGACGCGCCCCTGGTTGTACATCAGAACGGATCACTCGACCGAGTGCTTCGCCTCCTGAAAAGACTGCTCCTCGGAGGAGATGTACCATGAATTCTTGATCGTATTGTTCATTCTCTCGGCCAAGGCGTTGTGCAGCGGGTCGCCCGTCATACTTGCTGCCAGGCTGCCGAGGTATTCTTCCACAATGTGAAGACGCTCGGAATCGGCCAAATGTTTCGACATAATTGAGACCTTTGAAAAATAAGGAGGTGGAGGGAAGAGGAGTTCTTCGCATAAAAGGAGCGAGTGAAAAGGGTGGCAGTAAGGAGTGAAAGTAGTTGTAAATCCCCCCTTGAGGAGCTACTTGCACGAGCTCCTCAAGGGTGGTTATGCCTTATCCTACGGATGAGGACATAATTATCCCCGGGGTTCTGTATAAATTAACGTCAGTTCGATCTAAGCGGAAATAGGAAAGTTAGGGTTTCTGATGATTTCAATATTGAGTTCAGGCTTTTTAGGCAGGATGTTGTAAGCGATGATACTGGAGATCAGGTTGGTGACAAAATTGTTGACACTGCGATGTCTCGTGTGCTCTATCGGGCAGAGATTTTTGAACATATCATTGACCGTTTCGATCAGGGCTCTCTTTCTCAATAAAACTTTGTCATATAGATGCATCAGGGAGTTCTTCATGTTCTTTTTGATTTTGGTTATCATGTGGATGTCATCGACAAAGAGCCGGTCAAAAAGGTTTTGGGAAATGTAGCCTCTATCGGCAATGAGTTTGCCAAAAAGATTCTTGGTGAATGTTCCGTCTTTCAGAGGTTCTCTGTCATCACAATTGCCCGGTGTGATTTGATAGTTGATGATTTCACCCCTGTCGTTGATAACAATATGTAGCTTGAATCCATAAAACCAACCCATGGTGCTTTTGCCTTTTTGAGCCCATCCCCTCATTGTCCTATGCCCATGAGCTCGTTTGATATGACAAGCCTTCAGTGGGGTGGAATCGATGAAAGAGATGCCTGTACATTGACCCAAACAACACATATTGAGAAATGCTATCAGCTTGAAACCTACCCTGCTTTGCAGCTCCACAAAGCGATTATAAGAGACAAGATGTGGAAACTCGGATCGACAAGAATGGGTGATGTATTGAAGATAAAAAGCTTTCAAATCTCGGTATCTTGACAGATGAAAAAGGATCAGGATGGTCATGACCTCACTGTCCGACATCTTAAACTTTCTATTCCTGCGTTTTTTGTCTGCCTCTTCGAGGGTCTTTTTCTTGATTGTTTCATCAAAAAGCTTGGAGAAATCATCTATGATGCAAAAAACATCAACTATATTTGTCTTCATAAAGTAGCGTTTTGTTTGTTCGTATCTTATTGATTATCAACTGCTAAGATACAAATAATTCGCTACTTTTTCAAGCATAATGCCCACGTCCTTTGGGCGTTTACCACTAATCAGAAAACAAATCCATTGGCTTTTTCTTAACGTCAGTTCGATCTAAGCGGAAATAGGAAAGTTAGGGTTTCTGATGATTTCAATATTGAGTTCAGGCTTTTTAGGCAGGATGTTGTAAGCGATGATACCGGAGATCAGGTTGGTGACAAAATTGTTGACACTGCGATGTCTCGTGTGCTCTATCTGACAGACATTTTTGAGCATATCATTGACCGTTTCGATCAAGGCTCTCTTTCTCAATAAAACTTTGTCATATAGATGCATCAGGGAGTTCTTCATGTTCTTTTTGATTTTGGTTATCATGTGGATGTCATCGACAAAGAGCCGGTCAAAAAGGTTTTGGGAAATGTAGCCTCTATCGGCAATGAGTTTGCCAAAAAGATTCTTGGTGAATGTTCCGTCTTTCAGAGGTTCTCTGTCATCACAATTGCCCGGTGTGATTTGATAGTTGATGATTTCACCCCTGTCGTTGATAACAATATGTAGTTTGAATCCATAAAACCAACCCATGGTGCTTTTGCCTTTTTGAGCCCATCCCCTCATTGTCCTATGCCCATGAGCTCGTTTGATATGACAAGCCTTCAGTGGGGTGGAATCGATGAAAGAGATGCCTGTACATTGACCCAAACAACACATATTGAGAAATGCTATCAGCTTGAAACCCACCCTGCTTTGCAGCTCCACAAAGCGATTATAAGAGACAAGATGTGGAAACTCGGATCGACAAGAATGGGTGATGTATTGAAGATAAAAAGCTTTCAAATCTCGGTATCTTGACAGATGAAAAAGGATCAGGATGGTCATGACCTCACTGTCCGACATCTTAAACTTTCTATTCCTGCGTTTTTTGTCTTCCTCTTCGAGGGTCTTTTTCTTGATTGCTTCATCAAAAAGCTTGGAGAAATCATCTATGATGCAAAAAACATCAACTATATTTGTCTTCATAAAGTAGCGTTTTGTTTGTTCGTATCTTATTGATTGTCAACAGCTAAGATACAAATAATTCGCTACTTTTTCAAGCATAATGCCCACGTCCTTTGGGCGTTTAACCCTAATCAGAAAACAAATCCATTGGCTTTTTCTTACGTCGAACTGACGTTTATTAAGATTATAGTGTTCTAAACGTTTGTATATGGATTAAGAAAAAGGAGAGTCTCTTTCCTCAGCCTCTCTTTTAACGTCAGTTCGACGTAAGAAAACGTCAGTTCGACGTAAGAAAAAGCCAATGGATTTGTTTTCTGATTAGGGTTAAACGCCCAAAGGACGTGGGCATTATGCTTGAAAAAGTAGCGAATTATTTGTATCTTAGCTGTTGACAATCAATAAGATACGAACAAACAAAACGCTACTTTATGAAGACAAATATAGTTGATGTTTTTTGCATCATAGATGATTTCTCCAAGCTTTTTGATGAAGCAATCAAGAAAAAGACCCTCGAAGAGGCAGACAAAAAACGCAGGAATAGAAAGTTTAAGATGTCGGACAGTGAGGTCATGACCATCCTGATCCTTTTTCATCTGTCAAGATACCGAGATTTGAAAGCTTTTTATCTTCAATACATCACCCATTCTTGTCGATCCGAGTTTCCACATCTTGTCTCTTATAATCGCTTTGTGGAGCTGCAAAGCAGGGTGGGTTTCAAGCTGATAGCATTTCTCAATATGTGTTGTTTGGGTCAATGTACAGGCATCTCTTTCATCGATTCCACCCCACTGAAGGCTTGTCATATCAAACGAGCTCATGGGCATAGGACAATGAGGGGATGGGCTCAAAAAGGCAAAAGCACCATGGGTTGGTTTTATGGATTCAAACTACATATTGTTATCAACGACAGGGGTGAAATCATCAACTATCAAATCACACCGGGCAATTGTGATGACAGAGAACCTCTGAAAGACGGAACATTCACCAAGAATCTTTTTGGCAAACTCATTGCCGATAGAGGCTACATTTCCCAAAACCTTTTTGACCGGCTCTTTGTCGATGACATCCACATGATAACCAAAATCAAAAAGAACATGAAGAACTCCCTGATGCATCTATATGACAAAGTTTTATTGAGAAAGAGAGCCTTGATCGAAACGGTCAATGATATGCTCAAAAATGTCTGTCAGATAGAGCACACGAGACATCGCAGTGTCAACAATTTTGTCACCAACCTGATCTCCGGTATCATCGCTTACAACATCCTGCCTAAAAAGCCTGAACTCAATATTGAAATCATCAGAAACCCTAACTTTCCTATTTCCGCTTAGATCGAACTGACGTTAAGAAGGATCCTTTGACTCGATATATAGCCATTATAGCACATTTGTATTTTCCACGCTTTTTATAACAGAGAGTATACTATTTTCTCTTTTAATGAATATATCAGATAGATTTTTTTTTGTGTAAAACGGATTACACATCACATTTTTTGCATAGTCCTTAATATCTATATCTAATTTGGAAAAGAATTTCTCTATTTGTTCTATACCTTCTTTTTCTTTAACCATAGTACTAGCAAATCCTTCTTTATAGTAGTCAATAGATGGGGTATCATTGTTAAAGAATCTCTTAAACATGGAAAGCTGTTCAAACTGTGTGTAATTCGCTGGTAAAATTAAATGTGTTTTCTTTTGATTAAAAATACCAGTTAATGTTGATGTTATTCCTGGAGTCGTGTAATAGTTACTGCATTCTGAAAGAATTCGGAGAAAATCTCCATGTGGGATATCGTGATACAACTTAATCTCTTGATGATTGTCAAACAGTTTTTTTAAACAATAATAAACTTCTCCTGATGTTACGATATCGATTTCATTTTCAGGATTTAAGTTCTTTAGCTCCCTAATAAATAGGCTCAAGAAATTAGAATAGTTGCATAAATGACTCGAAGTTATACAACTAGAGTTAAGACCTCCAATGTGAACTAAAAGCTTCTTGTCTTTGCTAGTGCTAACCATAGGATGGAGCTTTTCAACTTTCGGAGAAAGTAAGAGAACCCCCTTATCTTGTAGTCGTTTAATTTTTTCTGTGTTTTCAAAAAGGGTATAGACGACATACAAATCTGCATAGGGCATATATTCTAAAGTTGTATCCCATATAAATTCAAACAAATCAATGTAAATGGTTCTTACTGAAAGTTCTTTCGCAGCATATAGAAATCTCTCATTTTCAACACTTAGAACAGCAAATAAGTTCTCCTGATACTTTTGTATAGTTTCTTTTATTTCTCTCTGGTCGTAGGAAGAGCAAAACACCGTTTTAAAATGGCTCTCTTTAAAAAAGTTAAATGTTGATCCTGAAGAAGCTATTATTATATTGAACTCTTTACTTAGCTCCTTAATGAAGGAATATAAAATAGCAGCAGGACCATAACCAAAAGGGATGGCTTCACAGATAATTGTTTTCATTCTGGTAGATATTTTTTTAGGTCCTGTAATTCCTTAAGGTCAAGGATACAATTAGAGCAGGTATTATCAATCCTGACTCCTGCTAACTTCTCACTCCATCCACCATATTGACTGAAACATAAGATCGTTTTTTTTAATTGCCATGCAAAAGATATTTCAGATAAAGTCCCTGCTCCTCCTCCTGCTGCAATTACATAGTCAGATGCATTTATGACCAAAAAATTCCTCGTAAAGGACAATCCTGTTGGGAGCACAAAATCGCAGTAATCATTAGCCTCATCTTTCTCCAACTCTGGAATGATACCAATTGTAGAGAACCCATCGTATTCTGTTGATAGTCTCGCTCCTTTACAAACTGCTTCCATAAAACCCAATTTACCGCCACAAACTATTCCCCAATGGAGATCAATTAGATATTTTCCTAAATCAATTCCAAATAAATACAATTCTTCTGAGCATTTTGTTTTATTTGGACCTATTACACTTACAAATCGTTTCATAAATATAGTTTTTGTATTAAGTTCTGTGTTTTTTCGATTTCTTCTATACTAGGCAAAAGAATTCTTTCTCGAGATTGAACGGATTTTATAAAAGCGCGAATCTGTAATTCATGGGAATGTCCAAAATAAAATAAATCCCCTTTTTTATTTGCTAATTTTTTATCCTTGCGAAGAAAAAAGGTTACATCTTCTTCAATTGACTTTGAGTATTCAAAGATACGAAAAGGTTCGTCTATGGAAAATGAAATCATGCCGAGAGTACCTACGATGTCAATTCTGGTGTACCAAAGTTCATTGCTACATACAGTTGCTTTTAAAGTCACACTGTGAGTAGGATATTCAATAAAAGCACATGCTGTCTCTTCTGTCTCAATCACATTTTTTTTAAAATGAGTGGAGAGAAAAGAGTGTGTGTCTTGTGGTGTGCCAAATAAAAATACAATTAGATCCAAAAGATGATATGCTTGATTGATCAATACAGAGCCTCCCTCAGATTCCTTCTTCCCCCTCCAAGAACTCTCTGAATAATAGCTGTTTGGTCTATTGCAGTATAATGTAAAATCAGAAAGTACTATTTGTCCTAAACGTCCAGAACTAATCAGCTTTTTTACAAATTTCACAATCGAATCATACCTATGCTGAGCTACTACAGAAAAAATTGTACTTTTGTCTCTTCTGCATATTTTTAAGAAATCTCCTATTTCATATGAAGGGACAGAAAGAGGTTTCTCACAAAGCACTGATACTCCGCGAGATAAAAAATATTTTGAAATTTCTATATGGCTGTCATGTCCCGTACAAACGGAAACACTATCTAACATATCTAAGGGAATGGTTTGGTAATCATTAAAATATTGGTCTCCAGCGGGCGTCAAAGCCTTAGCCTTACGAGTATCTATATCACACAATAAGATTGATGAAACCCCATTATCTTGTAAAGCTTTGATGTGAATTGGGGCTATACGCCCACAACCTATGATTGCGTGCGCGTATTCTTTAATAACCATGTTCCGTTTTTTATGAAAAATTCACGAATCTGTGTAGCAATAGAGGTTGTGTCCTTTTCAGGAAAATCGATTTTGGAGAACAATCGATGTGAGGTCACATAAACATTCTCGACCTTGCCCAAAGAGATAAGATGAGCAACTCCTCGATTCACGCATGTTTCTTTGTTTAAAATTTCACTTTCATCCTTTCCGTTTTTAGGTCTTTCAGTTGGCAAATCACAGAATAATACGTTAAAGCGAAGAGCATCATTGTGAATTAGAGGATCTTCGGAATAGATTCCATCAACGTTTGTAAGAATAATAACAGTCGCTATTCCCAAATCACTAGCGTAAATTACAGCTTTCATATCAGACTTTTGAGGGGAAACTTTATCGAGAAGTTCATACACTAGAGAATTATTCTTGTATTCACCTTTATATTTTTTCCATTTTTGTTCTAAGAAATCTTCTTGAGGTAAGCATAAAAATATGCCTCCATGAGAGTCTTCCCTTTCAGTATCTTTCTCTTCCTCTTCAAGAATAGATCTCAAATCTTTCCAAGAAATATTTTTATCCCAATTATATTCATCTCCTGGACTTGTCTCTTTACTATCTTTTTCACAAGAAAATTGTGGATGCTCCTCCTTTCCAACAAGTGTGACACGCACCTCTGTTCCTTGTTGCCTATAGTTTTGAGCTTCTTTGGCAATACCAATAGCTAATATTTGGAGGTTAATTTTTTGTATCTCAGTCCAAATGCTTTTATCATTCCACCATTTACCATCCCCTGACACTTCTTCTTTTCGGGTCGAGATTTTTAGTCTTTGAGTAATCCGTTTATAATATTCACCAAGAGGTCCTGAGCCAATCATAATGATAACTCGTACAGATAGAGAAAGCTGAATTATTTTTTTTATTACCTCTTTTATGACATCGTAATCATAATTCAAAAGACTACCTCCAATTTTAATAAGAATAGTATTATGTCTTCTATCGCCCATAGTTACATCTCTCATTTACTTTTAGACATTTGTTCGTAAAGTTAATTTGAATATTTCTTTCTGCAGAGCAATAAATGCAGTACGCCAATCGCCTCCTCTTGTAAAAAGTCATTTTTTTTTGTAATTCCAAGATGTCCAATTCTTGGATGTTACCTAGTATTGGATATTGTTGGTGCTCAGCTTCACAACAGAGATGAATATTCCCATCTGCTCCAATTAAGCAAAATTGAGATTTTAATGGACATTCATATATTGGTACATCAGATACCGCAAATAAATTCTTTGATAAACATTTTGGAGAAAGCCCTTTGAATAAATGATTTAGCTTTTCTTGAGCATCAAACATCAAACTCTCTGATTGAAAGCAAAGAGCTTTACAAACCTCAAGACTCTTGGGGATCACTTCTGTAAAAAGAAAATCAATTTGCTCAAGAGATAGAGCATATTGGCCAGCAGAATCATTTTCTATATTGGTGATTTTTAGACAGTCAATTCCTAAGTAAGAACATAGATATAGAAGTATGGGCAGATCATGGAAGTTATGTTTTGTCAATACAAATCTGACTCCTACCGATAGGTCAGGGATTCGTTTTTTTATGTCCTGTATTGAGAGAAGTACTGTCTGGAATAAATTGGGTATCCCCCTATGTCTATCATGCTTGACTGGATTAACAGAGTCGATAGAAAACACAACCAAATTTGGCAGATTACATAGCATCTTATCAATGCTATTTCTGCTAAAAAGAACTCCTGAAGTATTTAGGACGGAAAAGACCCCTTCTTTCTCAAATAATTTGATCATATCCGAAGCTAAATCCGCTCTCAATAAAGGTTCCCCTCCAGAGATAATGGCAACTTCAAGCCCATTATTCACAAAAGTCTGTGCTGATTCCATCCATACATCTCGGACGATATCTTCAATATCTCTCCAAAGTCCATTTCCACTCTCGCAAAAAGAACATTTACAAGGACAACAATTGGTAATTTTAAAAACGGCTTCCCTCATGATAGAACTGCCTACATTTTTGAGTGAAAGAATCAACAATGGGCTCTGCCAATGAAATCTCATCCTCTCTTATCCTATTAGACATCCGTAAAAGCATTGAACAGAAAACATAATTAAAATTGATTTTTTTGGAGGAGATAAACTCATAGGCACGAATAAAATGTCTTGCTATTAGAGTGTCGTTTTGAATCTCCGATGTGAACAAACTTTGTAAATATCTTCCAATATCCCATTCAATCGGTCCCCAAACAGCATCTTCAAAGTCAATAATAACAAGAGGGTCTAATAAAATGTTATTTAGTCTAAGATCTCCATGCAACAGACTCTGCCCCGATAAAAAGTCTTTAGAGTAAAACTTGTTTTTCAATATATGGAGTCTCGATAAATGCGCCAACTCTTTGAAAATCATTTCATTTTCAGATCTATACAATCTTTGTTCAAAGATAGATGTCTTATTGGGGTTCTCAATACTATGAATGTTGTATAATGCCTTGGCCAACGAATACTGATCCTTCAGATCAATTTTTCTATTAGATGAATTTTCATACTGATATGACAGAATAGTAAATTTCTCTCCATCTAATAAGATTTCTCGAGTATAAGATTTTCCCATCTTTACATATTTAGGAATATTTATGCCCGATAAGAATGAGTAAATGGTATCTCCCTTATTATCAGTCAAGACTTCTCCTTTATTTAATTTCACAACAAGTTTCCTTGGCATCCCAAGAAAAAAAAGAATTGCAGTTTCAGTATACACAATATCCTCGATATGTTGTTTTAATAAGGAGGTTAGTTCTTTCACGTCTCGAAAAACAGTAGATTGGAGATTGTTAATCATACCTCAAGTACATTAAAAATGGAGATGTCTGGGTAATCATTCTTCAGCATAACGATAATTTTCTGGAACTCGGATAAATTGTTGGAATTATAATAGTACCCATAAAGAAAAGATAAGTGGGTTGGAATAATATATCTAGGGGGCAATCCCTCTTTTTCTATTGGGATATAAAAATATCGTTCTAATAAATAACGACTTGTTGGAGGTTCCTCCCCCCATAATTCCACTCTCCCATAGCCATGTCTATACTTTTGGAGACAAGACGAAAGAATGGAAGGCGGATCTTCGTGATATACTATTATATCTTCAGAATAATAGACTGAAACTTTATCTTTTTCTAATTTTTTCATTAGAATTCTGGACTCTGCAGCAGCAAGATTAAGGGTTTCAGAAAATAAGCCCCCTTGATATTTCAAAAAGATGCTTCTGTGAACTATTAGATTTCTACTATCTATCATAGAGGTGAAGGCTCCTTGCAAATATGAACCAAACAAACAATGATATAGTTTTTCTTCCCACTCCCCTAATATTGTAGTTTTTTGGAATAAACAAGGATTGCCCTGTAAAACTAAGGGGTTATACTTACAGCAGTATTGAAGGATGGTATAAATCCAAGTTTTATCAACAACACAATCATTATCCGTAAAAACGATATAATCTTCTTTCTCTATATAGTTATTTATACTATTTCTTGCAGCACCAGGGCCCTGCCCTTTGTTTTTAATTACATAAAAATATGGATAAGACGAAACTTCTTGTTGAATTCTTGAAACGCACGCTCTCTCTGAGTTATCATCTATCAAAAAAAATTTGTAGCGAAAGGTAGTTTTTAAATTTGCATATTCGAGAGAGCTTATCAAAGATTTTATCAATGAGATTGTCTGTTGCTCTCTATCCTTGAATGGGACAGCAATAATGATATTCATCCTATTTTTATTTTAAGATTCGTTTAAACTGGTCATAAATATATTCTATGTCATCTTTTGAAATATCCACATATCCAGGAAGAAGAAGCCAGTTTGAATACAATGAATGCATTGGACAGCCATTTAGATTTATGTAGCCTCTATGTCTAGAATGATTCCATGTTGCATAATTTTCAAAATCGTTGTACTGAAAAGAATTATCAACTCTTATACCTGCATCCTCAAGAGCATGAACGATAGAATCCATAGGCTGTTTTAGTTTGTTGAGATTTATTCTCAGAGGAATCTTCCAATAAGAACGGGAAAGTTCCTTTGGAATAGATTGTCTTTCTATCCCCTCAATTTCGGAAAGGTAATTTTCAATCAGTGTACAGTTGGATTTATTCAAGCTTAATTTTTCATTCAAATATTTAAGTTGGATCTTTGCCAATAGCAGGGCAAAAATATGAGGTCGATATTTATTTCCGATTGCGTTGTGTAATGTACGCTTTTCAAATAAGCGAGAAGACGAAAGACGATTGGGATGTGCCAGTTCTACCATCCTTTTTGCATATGCTTCATTATCGGTAAGAGCGATGCCAAATTCTCCAGCATCAATAAACTTTCTACGTCCTAGAGAATAACACGCAATATCAATGAAATCAAATGTAGAGATATTTATATCATTCCATTCTGTCCCATATGCATGAGAATTATCCATTATAATAATGGATTCTGGATAATTAACTTTATGCTTTTTAAGAGCCTTAAAATCATAGGAGGCTCCCCATACTGATGTGAGAAAGAGATTCTTGGTAGCCGAAAAATCCACAAGACTTAGGTCTAACAACAAAGTTTCAGGATTAATATCATGTATATAAACTTGGATGTTGTTTTCAAGCAAGGCATTAATAGCGCCAGTATAGGAGTACTTGGGAGCTATAATAGAACCTTCTTTATCCAAAGCAGCATATGCAGCTGCATGAATAGCAGCAGTTCCATTGCAAAAAGCAACACAATATCTTTTGTTGAAGTAACCTGCAAAAGCATCTTCTACTTCATCAAGAAGTCCTCCATCAACAATCGACAAGTCATTAAAAGACATATCGTTGATAGACTGAAGAATAGCTGTTTTTTCAAAATCTCGCCAAGAGTCTTTTATTTGTTTTCTGCGCATTGTGGACTAAATTTTACAATGGAATGCATAATCTTATAAAGAAGACAAGGGGCACTGGTGAATTTATTGTTGTTTACAATAATGTCAATTTGTTGTTCCTTCTTAATAGACTCTGGGATAATATCGGTTAATCTAATTTCCGTTTCTCCTTTTGCGATTATGGCTTCGTTTGTGTGAATACATGCCAAATAAAGAATTGACAAAATAATTGTACGATAGCAAAAAGTAGTGGATGAGGTAATTGCATCAGGGAACAAATTAAAGAACTCTTCGCAAAGAGATTTTAATTCCGTTATATGTTGATCTCGGGAGCTTCCCCCCCTTTTTTTCTTCGAAAAGTAATCTGCATTTAGTATATTTGCTAACAACTGTTCGATCTCGCAACTCTTTCGTAGAGAAAAAACCAATAACAAAGTGATAATCCTGTGGTTCTTTTCTTTGATTTTTGTGTCATAGATTACTTGATAAAAGACTTGTTCTATGCTTTGGCGCTGTTTGTAGCCAACATCATAAAGTCCGACAAGTTCAGATAAGATCTCCGTTATCTTGTCGTCTCTTTTATCAACGAATTTAGAGGGAAATTTCATTTTCCTCCTTTTCAACTCTTTTGTTGAGGTATCAAAAGGAGGAATCACCTCCTTTCTAAAGGAATAAACAAGAGTAAACACTTGATCTATTTCATCTCTACTCTTCTTATGAGTTGCCATATATCTATCTAGATCCATAAAGACCAAAATAGTATACACAGAATCAGGATTAGCCCTCATTAACCCAAGGAAACGGAATAGCTCTTCAATATCTTTATCTCCGCACCGATCTAGATTATCATATAAGTAGATTCTATTTCTGTCCCTAATCTTTTTTCTTGTTATCCTGGATAAATTTGTTCTGTAAATAATCTCATGGGGGATATAATAGATGATAGCCACAAAGGAACAAAGTGCTGCAATGATATTAAGAATATTTTGCTCAAAATCTACCATATTCAAAATAATGCTCCCTACAAGAAAAGCCGTGACGAATACTAATCGGGAAAAACTACTTCTTATTTTTTTCGATTGTTCTATGATAAAGTAGGAGATTTCAGCCCCAGGAGGAAATTGATCAAAATCAACCAAAATGGGTTTATATTTCTTCCCTTCTGGGTATCTTTTAGGATTTTTCTTGAGACTATTTAACACGTCCTTTGCTAGTTCTGTTTTTCCTGTTCCATACCCCCCGTTTATACAAATAATCGACGTTTTTCTATGATTTTTGCTGTCGTATATGCCTCCTAGCCTTTCTTCATGAAGATGCAACAGCTCAAATATCCTTTGAGATGTAAAAGAAATTTCATCCTTTTCCTTGTTCATAACTCGAATATACTTAATGGAAAATCACAATACTTAGCTACAGAGATAGATGTTATTCTTCTTTCTTCTCAGGATCTGAAAGCTTGTTTTTATCATTATCTGAAACATTAGACAAATCAGCTTGTACAGAAAGGCAAGACTCTAATTCATAGAAGACAGTTAAACTCTCACTTCCTTCTTAGATCTCTTAACAAAGGTATATAATAATACAAATTCCCAACTAAGGGAGATAAGAAAAATAATATTTGCTCTTTTTTGAGGCAGGGCTGACGCATTAAAGTTACACCACTATTTGGATGTCTATTTCGGACACGATGCCTCGCACAAGAGAACGAGGAATGTGGTGCAGATTATGGATATCATTCAAAAGATTAATTTACTCATTATAGAGCGACTAAAAACGAATATGAAGTCCTCAATCCCTCGTATCCAAAGAAACTGGCTCGAATGAAGCCACAACAACTAATCACAATACAATTTTAATGCGTCACCCCTGATTTTTGAGGGCTTAGACATATACTTTCGTGGCAATTTAACTACCTTCGCCAAAAGGAATAAATGTTCATTGAGTTATTGCAAAAAGAAGAAAGGGAAAGAGGCTCGCTCGTTGACAAGTCGTAACCCCTCTCCCTTTTGACACAAATTACTCCTTTGATTTTCTGATAGATATACTCGTCTGTATATCTTCTGCGGGCGTAGTCCGTTGCGATCAACATTTTGGCCTTCTCTTCTTTTTCTGACAAAGGCTCACGCCCCAGTATCTCCCCATTTCCCGTCTTGGCAAATTCCACCAACTTTCCGATAAACTCCTGTTGGTCGGGAGTGGGCGGTATATGATGCAGGATTTCATTCTTCGCCGGGCGGTCGATACTGATATCCTCGGCAGAGCGATAATCCGTTATCTCCGCATAGAACGCGGCCAGCTCAGGGACTTTAATAAAATAGCGGAAACGTTCCTTCTGTACGATTTCATTCGTTACCGAAAATTCGTAATCAATCGATTTCTTGGCGAAAATAGCCGCCCACGCATCGAATGTGGTGATGCCTTGCCGCTCCAGTTCGTTCGGACGAAGGTATTTGAATAAAAGATACAGTTCCGTAAGACTGTTGGAAATGGTGGTTCCCGAAAGGAATGTCGCACCCAAATCTTTACCTGTCCTGTCCTGAATCGTCCGCAGAGCAAAGAGCATATTGAGGGCGCGCTGTGAACCTTCGGCATTTCCCAATCCCGCGACACGGTCATGTCTGGTCGTAAAAATCAGGTTTTTGAAACGATGCGATTCATCGACGTAAAGATGGTCGATACCCATCAGGCGAAAATCCACCATGTCGTCTTTCCGGTTCTCAATCTGAAAAGCAATACGCTCCAGCTTGGCTTCGAGGTTTTGTTGTCTTTTGATAAGTCCCTTTTCCATTGCACGAGATATTTCCTTACCTTCCCTTCGAAGGAGTTCCAGATTCTCCTCCACACTATCGAGTTCCGCTTGCAGTATCTGCCGCTGTATCTCGGGCGATTGAGGGATCATACCGAACTGTTCGTGTGTCAGGATAATGGCATCCCAGTTATTATTTTTCATCTCATGGAAGATTTTTATCCGCTTGGCCGGAGTAAAATCTTCTTTGCCGGGATACAACACTTTGGCATTGGGATAAGCCGTACAGTAGGTTTGGGCAATCTCGTGAACATTGGCTTTCAAGGCAATAATAACAGGCTTATTGACTAGTCCTAACCGTTTTTTCTCATAAGAGCTTACGCACATGATCAGCGTTTTTCCTCCGCCGACTTCGTGATCGATAATCCCTCCGCCGTTGAGAATATCCATCCATACGGCATCTTTTTGGCTCTTGTACAGATCCGGGATGCCGAGTCCTTTTAAGTCCAGCCCCGGAAAGTTTTGATGCGAACCGTCATAATCAGGACGTACAAAACAGTTGAATGTGCGGTTATACTTCTCTGCCAACCGTTCTTTGAACTCCTCGGATTGTTCATTCAACCAGTCGGTAAAGCCGTTTCGTATTTCATCGATCTTTGAGTTGGCAAGTTGAATAGACTCAGCGTCCCGTATCTTCACCTCTCTCAATTCTCCGTCGATGTATTTATTGACCTTCTTTGTAATGTCCGGCGATGTGTTGTGCAAGGCATGTTTCATCAGGGCAATGCCGTCGAACGTTCGACTTTGGGTCTTTACCGCAAATTGATCCCATATCTTTACGTTTTTACTGTTTGTAGTGAGGGTATATTCATCCCGGCTTGGGGCATAGTGTATCGAAACGTCCGTGTCGAACAGGTATGAAGCATATTTACTGTAAATTCCTGTCGGAATCCATCGTTCGCCGAAATTAAAATCCAACTCATCGAAAAGAATTGGCCGGGGAATCGCTTCGCGTAAAGCCGAAAGAGACTCTTTGGCCGCTTTATGGTCAGCATGGTTCTCCAGAAAACGTTTCACCTGTTCGGCTTTGGAAATGACATTGCCACTGATGAACTTATCCTTGATTTCGTAAGCTCCGATCATGGGATTGAAGTAAACCGTGCCTTTTAGTTCATCTAATAGCTCCTCGGATGTTCCTCCCGTGAGTTCCGCCATATACTCGAGGTTTACGGTTGCGTATTTGTTGAGAGAAGCAGTCAGGGCTTCTCTGGCATTACGGGCATGAGTTATCTCGTTCGGATTGAATGCGACGGGTTGCCGGAATATATCGGCTTTGACGGCTTTGCCATCGATGTAGCGTTCGAGTGAGAGGATTTCCGTTCCTCCCGTGTCCATCTTGATCAGGCTGAGATTTTTGGGGTCGTTGATGTTCCCGAAACGACGGATAAAATCGTCATAAAGCCTGTTCAGCATTTCCCGAAGGACAGGATTCGCTTCCAATCGTGTCGCTTCGTTACTGTACAGGTGGTGATAAGTGTCCCGTATCTCAATATAAAGGGACGCTTTCGCCTGCTGTGTAGCCGTAAGTTGAAGCGGATGGAACATCGGCTGAAATCCGTTTATATCTCGCAAATAGCCGATACGGTTGTTTTCATCGGTTATCAGTGAGCCTTCACGATAATGGGCCGGTATCTCTTCGGTACGACTGTAAGGAGTAGGCTTCATTTGCTCTTGCTGTTCTTGCTCAGTTGTCTTCTGCAAACCGGGCAGTTTCTCTTCCTTGCGAGTATCGAGTACAGGATTTGCATCGGAGAGCTTTTGTTTTAGTTGCTCCCGTTTTTGAGCGGCTTCGTAAGCCATCTCCTCTCTCCAGTCCATGAAAAGGAGAGCTTGCTCCGATTCTACTTTGGGTTTTGTTCGCTTGGGCTTTTTGACTTGGCTGCGTTCCTCTTGCGAGAGACCAAAGAGGTCGTAGAGTGTAATGACCGGTGTTTGCGAAACAGAGCCGGCTTTCTCCTCCGCAGTCGGCTCATTGCTTACAGAGAATCCCTTGTCAAAAAGAGAGCGTTGGTGTATTCCTCCGGTAGTCTGTTTCGGTACACTTGTCGCCGCTTCTTTTGGGATGTAGTCTTCGGGCAATGGCGGACGTTGCGAAAAAAGTTTTCGATCCGATTCGTTTATAAATTCACTAAAAGACTCTATATCCTCTTGCGTGGGTTGATAACGTTCACTCGAAGATGAAATTTGCTGAACGGTTGATAACCCGTTTTCATTCGATTGTTCTTCGGAAAAAACGTCTTGAAAACCGAACGAATTTTCTTCCCTATCAAGCAGCACGGTACTTTTCCTCTCTTCCTTATGGGCGTAGATACGGTAATGCCACAAATCCAGATGCCGGGCAAAGTCTTCTTTCAGCATTTGCCCCAAATCCCGGGCAATACCGTCTATCCCTCCTTCGTGCGTAAAGACAATGGCCGGTTTACCGTAAGGATCGGTATCTACTTTTGAGAGACCTTTGAAAAATAAGGAGGTGGAGGGAAGAGGAGTTCTTCGCATAAAAGGAGCGAGTGAAAAGGGTGGCAGTAAGGAGTGAAAGTAGTTGTAAATCCCCCCTTGAGGAGCTACTTGCACGAGCTCCTCAAGGGTGGTTATGCCTTATCCTACGGATGAGGACATAATTATCCCCGGGGTTCTGTATAAATTAAAGGCGATGCTTTCAAGAATGTTTTGAGTATGGGTCTTGGCAAGTCCCCGGTATCGACATCGTCCGCCATGAAACCACCGCCGAATACTGCCAAAGGTGCGTTCGATGGTGCTCCGTATCGGACCGATTGCTTTGTTTCCTTGCTTCTCTTCCTCGGTCAATGCCCTGTTGCGTTGTGCCTTGTGCATAATGCCGTCTTGAAGGTGATGGGTTTGCAGGTAGGAACGATTTTCCCCGCAAGCATATCCTTTGTCCGCCAAGACGGCTGTGCCTTGAGGTATGTTTGCACCCTGCAATAGCGGAATAAACTCCTTCGTGTCACTGCGGTTCGCTGCTGTCGTTATCACCTTTTGAACAATGCCTTGAACATTGGCCGGACAATGCTTTTTGTATCCGTAGTGATAACGCTTTTGTTTGTACACCCAACGGGCTTCTTCATCCGTCCCTTTACGCCGGCGGACAACCTGTTTTTGATAATCCTCCTCTGCCTCTTTTTCCGCCTCGCTCCGATTGTCTTCTCTGTCGTCTGCGACTTCAATCGTAATGCTTCCGTTGGGTTTATGTGGCGTCTCCACAAGGCTTGCATCGACAAGCACCCCTTCCCTGACCGAAATGTGATGGCGCGAAAGTTGTTTGTTAAACTGCGCCAATAGTTTGTCCATGAGACCCAACTCTGTCAGTGCCGAACGAAATCGACTGATGGTGCTGTGGTCGGGAGATACCTCTTCCATCTTCAGTCCCAAGAATCGGGAAAAGGTGATTGAATCATTGATGCGCTCCTCCAAAGCACAATCACTGAGGTTGTACCATGTCTCCAAAAGCAACATCTTGAATAAGAGAATCACGTCATAAGCCGGGGCACCGATGGCATTTTGTCGCTTCGTGTTTTTCTTGTTGATCAGCGTCCTGATCGGACGCCAATCGATAAGCCTGTCAACCTGATTGAGGAAGTCGTTTTGTGCTTTGCGATAACGCTTTGAAAGGAGTGCGTCTGCAAATGTTACATGCTCATCGGTATTCTTGAATTGGTATGCCATGGGAGGAATATTATGCTGTTTTTACTACTCAAATATACAAAATAACTCCCTATTATACAATGAATTAACAGGCAAAATACACACCAATCGCCGTGCAAAGGTCTCCGTCTTAGGAGTCTCGATAGGGATCCCTTAGGGGTCTCAGCAAAGGCAGCCCTCTACTGTCATTTCGGAGGAAAAACAAAGCATCCTGCATTATCGTGGGAGGAATGAGTACTTTTGCAGGGAATCATATTATTTGCTTGAGCCGGTCAAGATTAGGAATCCGGTCTTTCCGATTATGAAAAAGAAAGTGGCATTAATCACAGGAATTACAGGGCAGGACGGCTCTTTCCTCGCCGAGTTTCTGATAGAAAAGGGGTACGAAGTGCACGGTATCCTGCGCCGTTCGTCTTCGTTCAATACGGGACGAATCGAACACCTCTATCTCGACGAATGGGTACGGGACATGAAGCGCGAGCGACTGATCAATCTGCACTACGGGGACATGACGGACAGCTCCTCTTTGGTACGCATCATTCAGACCACTCGCCCCTCGGAAATATACAATCTGGCCGCTCAAAGCCACGTCAAGGTGTCGTTCGACGTTCCGGAGTACACGGCAGAAGCCGATGCCGTGGGTACGCTTCGCCTCTTGGAAGCGGTGCGAATACTCGGATTGGAGAAGGAAACGCGGATCTATCAAGCCTCTACATCCGAGCTGTTCGGCAAGGTGCAGGAAGTGCCCCAACGGGAGAGCACTCCGTTTTATCCCCGATCGCCATACGGAGTGGCCAAGCAGTATGCTTTCTGGATCACGAAGAACTATCGCGAGAGCTACGGCATGTTTGCCGTCAATGGCATTCTCTTCAACCATGAGAGCGAACGCCGTGGCGAAACCTTTGTCACCAGAAAGATCACGCTGGCTGCAGCCCGCATCAAGCAAGGTTTTCAGGACAAGCTCTACCTCGGCAATCTGGATGCCCGTCGCGACTGGGGCTATGCTCGCGACTACGTGGAGTGTATGTGGCTGATGCTACAGCACGATATACCGGAAGACTTCGTCATTGCCACAGGGGAGATGCACAGTGTACGCGAGTTCGCCACCCTGGCATTTCGCGAAGTCGGCATAGAGCTGGAGTGGAAAGGCTGCGGAGTGGAGGAGCAAGGTATAGACATCGCCACGGGACGGGTTTTGGTAGAGGTGGATCCCAAATACTTCCGTCCCTGCGAAGTGGATCAGCTATTGGGCGACCCGACCAAAGCCAAGACTTTACTAAGATGGAATCCGACAAAAACCTCTTTCGAAGAATTGGTACGAATCATGGTCGAAGCAGACATGAGATTTGTCCGAAAATTGCATATGAGAGCCGAAATAGACAATTCTCACAATGAATAAAGATGCCAAAATCTATGTGGCCGGTCATCGTGGTTTGGTGGGATCGGCCATTTGGAACAATCTCCGCCGGAAGGGTTATACCAACCTTGTCGGACGAACTCATCAGGAGCTGGACTTGCTCGATGCCGTAGCCGTCAGAGAGTTTTTCGACAAGGAAAAGCCTCAATACGTATTTCTCGCAGCAGCCTATGTGGGAGGCATCATGGCGAACAACCGTTTCCGTGCCGACTTCATCTATCGCAATCTGGGTATTCAGCAGAATATCATCGGAGAAAGCTACAGACACCGTGTCAGCAAGCTGATGTTTCTCGGCAGCACCTGTATCTATCCGCGTGATGCCCGTCAGCCGATGCGTGAGGAAGAATTGCTGACAGCTCCGCTGGAATACACCAACGAGCCGTATGCCATAGCCAAAATCGCAGGGCTGAAGATGTGCGAGAGCTTCAACCTCCAATACGGTACCAATTATATAGCAGTGATGCCGACCAACCTGTACGGGCCCAACGACAATTTCGATTTGGAACGAAGCCACGTGCTTCCGGCCATGATCAGGAAGATTTACTTGGCCGATCGTCTACTTCGCCACGATGAGGAAGCCGTTCGCACGGATTTGTCCATACGTCCTGTCGAAGGCATCGACGGATCTGCTTCTTTCGATGATATTCTCTCATTGCTCAAGCGGTACGGCATCACGGCCGAAAAGGTAAGTCTCTGGGGTACAGGCCGTCCGATGCGCGAATTTCTATGGAGCGAGGAGATGGCCGATGCCTGCGTATTCCTCGTGGAGCACTGCGACTTCGCCGATATGTATCCCCACGGGACTCAAGAGATCCGCAACTGCCATATCAACATTGGCACCGGGGAGGAAATCTCCATTCGCGATTTGGCTTCGCTGATAGCAAAGAGCATCGGTTACGAGGGCCTTATCGAGTTCGACTCCTCCAAACCGGACGGCACGATGCGCAAACTGACGGATGTAAGCAAGCTCCATGCCTTAGGCTGGAAGCATCGGATCGACATAACCACAGGTGTACGAATGTTAGTGGATTGGTATCGTCCGAAATAGGCATTTGCATACCCGCTTTCATTTATCGAACCAAAAGCAATTAACAGATTGATTATTTGCTACCTTTGCAGAGTTGCTGAATGAAACACATTTGCAATTATCATCTTAATCATAAACAATCTTATTCTAATTAGGATTATGGAAAATATCGATTGGTCATCGCTCTCATTCGGTTATAGGAAGACCGACTACAACGTGCGCTGTTACTATCGCAACGGCAAGTGGGGAGAGCTTGAAGTATCCTCAGAGGAAACGATCACGATGCACATGGCTGCCACTTGTCTCCACTACGGACAGGAAGCATTCGAAGGGATGAAGGCTTTCCGTGGCAAAGATGGCAAGATCCGCCTCTTCCGCATGGATGAGAATGCCAAGCGCATGAACAGATCATGCCAAGGTGTGGTAATGGCCGAGCTGCCGCAGGAAATCTTCGAAGCAGCTGTAATCAAGGCCGTAAAGATGAACGAGCGTTTCGTTCCTCCTTACGAAAGCGGAGCTTCTCTTTACATCCGTCCGCTTCTTATCGGACTGGGTGCACAAGTGGGTGTGAAGCCGGCTCCCGAGTATCTCTTCATCGTCTTTGTAACGCCCGTAGGGCCGTATTTCAAAGAAGGATTCAAACCGACCAAGATGGCCATCTTCCGCGACTATGACCGTGCAGCTCCTCTGGGTACGGGTACGATCAAAGTGGGCGGTAACTATGCAGCCGGTATGATCCCCACAGTGAAAGCTCACGAAATGGGCTACTCTGCAGCTATCTTCTTGGATGCCAAAGAAAAGAAGTACATAGACGAAGCCGGTCCGGCCAACTTCTTCGCCATCAAGAACAATACTTATATCACTCCCGAATCCAGCTCTATCCTGCCCTCTATCACAAACAAGAGTCTGATGCAGGTGGCTCAGGATCTGGGTCTGAAGGTAGAGCGTCGTCCGGTAGCCGAAGAAGAGCTTGCTACTTTCGAAGAAGCAGGTGCTTGTGGTACGGCAGCCGTGATAAGCCCTATCTCCGAGATAGACGACTTGGAGAACAACAAACAGTACGTCATCAGCAAGGACGGCAAACCGGGTCCGTGGTGTGAAAAGCTCTATCACGAACTTCGTGCCATCCAGTATGGCGACAAGCCCGACACTCATGGTTGGGTGACAATCCTCGACTAATACTTAAAAACGTCTATTCGCTTACAAGAAAGGCATCGCAACCGGCCCCCGTAGTGGGAGGTTGCGATGCCTTTCTTTATTCCTTATAAGTAAACCCTAAAAGGGTAGATTATAATGCTCTATAAGGTTCATTCCTTACAGAACATTTCACGATCCTTGATTTTCTTCGGATCCGTGTAGAACTTCTCCCACCATGGTTTCTCATCCTTCGTGCGAGGAGCTTTCGTCAAAAACAATCTCATATTATCTTCTTCCGCCTGTGCCAGATTCACCCTGAAGTGGTAGTGATCAAAGATCCGCAAAGCTTCTATCATATAAGATATGGCTACTTTCCGATCCTTGATGAGCAGGAGATTCTCTCCGTTCTTACGGTCTGCAGTACCGGAAAAATTGTATGATCCCAGATAGACACGGGCAGTAGGCTTATCGAAGTCAATTACTATAAACTTGTGGTGCATACGTGTACCGCCACCTCCGGTCGGTTCTGATTTGAATGGCTCCGGCATGTTTTTACTGATAGCTTGCGGATACACAGGCATAAGATTGCCATTGGGCTTTTGCAGATTGAGTCCTCCCATTCTTTTATCCGAGATACCATAGACGAATACATCGTCTTTCTCCAACACACGTACTATTTCTTCCTTAAGAGAACCGGTCGTCTGCGCCAGGAAAGCCAGTGAATAGAAGAGACTCGACTCAGTATTAGCGACATCTGACGCAATAGCATCCAACAAAGCATTGTCTTTGGAATGCGGAGAGAAAGATACTTGAGCATCTATACCCGAAAGATTCAGATCATTCCACTGAGCAGAACTTGTCTTGCCGAATCGCGGTGTCGAACAATTCCAATAATTCTCAAAAGCATCCCAAAACGGTTTTATAGCCTCCTCTCCTCGAACGACAACAACATTATTGGACTGCACATACAAACCTCGCCAAGTGAAATTAGTAGATCCACAGACAGCAGCTTTTACCTTAGAGCCGTTCACCACAATCGTTTTGTTGTGCTGCAATTGTCCCATGTGCTGTCGTTTCGCCTTACCATTGGTCGAAGAAAGCAGCCTTTCAAAGGCGATGCTTTCAGCCGAATCGTGTTCGTTATGTTCCGCACTATCGTCGATGATAATGGAAAGCCTTTCTCCCAATTGTATAAATCGCTCCACGACAGCGGGAAGATTGAAGTCGAACGCCACGACCCTTACTTCGGCCGTTCGATCAGCTATAGCTTCGTCTAAAAGACGGAGCAAAGCCTCTACAGCATCGAACCCCATCCAAGAGAGTGCAGTGGGAGCTTTCGGGTGAGTAGGTACAAAGTCGATTCCCGACTTCGAGTCCTTCGGCAACAATGCTGCCACTCCTCCTCCATCCGAAAATCTATCGACAAAAGCCTGAGACGAAATGAATCCGCGAGTGAATGCCACATCAAGACAGTCCGGGTAGGTCTCGCGATGCAATACTACTTCCACTCGCTGCTCCTCCCCATAACTCAATTCATCATAATAGTTCATAAAAACGGGTTTTACCACATAGACGAAAGCTCCGTTTTTATCTGCATTGCGAGGAAAGTGTACCCAGCGAAACATTTGGAAAGGAGACAAAAGGGAGGACTTGGCCACTTTACACACAGTTCCATCCTGATTGAGGAAAGAAAGCCTGTTCTTCAAAGCATAGTAGCGATCGCCATCCGGCTCCTTGTACTCTATGGAAAAACCGACAAAATCCCGAGGGGGACGCCCCTTTTTCCAATTCATGGCCAAAAGAACCATGCCGTCTCCTCTATATACTTTCAAGGAAAATACAGCCTTTTCGTTTTTACCGGTCAAAATAAAATCTTCTGAATACTGTCCCATAATCATATTTGTTAATGGTCAAATATAATGAAAGATTGTTTTGAAAACCAATATGAACTGTTGCATGGGAGTTTCATTGAGCTCTTTTGCTGCAGAGCTGATTCTTAGTGTCTTCGGGAAAGATCAAACCTCCGGTATATGGACATCGAGCAAACAGAAATTTCCCCAAGTTTCTTTCAGAGGTGGATACTTGAGGTTCGCAGAGACTCACATGAAGCACTCCTTTTTTCGTCAAATCAATGCTTGTGCCGATAGGTGAGAAACAAGAAATGATTGTCAGCTGTTTCTTGCTTCCTGCACGATGCAGGACGCGATTGTCGGCTGATTCTTGCTTCCTGCACGATGCAGGACGCGATTGTCAGCTGATTCTTGCTTCCTGCACGATGCAGGACGCGATTGTCAGTTGATTCTTGCTTCCTGCACGATGCAGGACGCGATTGTCAGCTGATTCTTGCTTCCTGCACGATGCAGGACGTGATTGTCAGCTGATTCTTGCTTCCTGCACGATGCAGGACGCGATTGTCAGCTGATTCTTGCTTCCTGCACGATGCAGGACGTGATTGTCAGCTGATTCTTGCTTCCTGCACGATGCAGGACGCGATTGTCAGCTGATTCTTGCTTCCTGCACGATGCAGGACGTGATTGTCAGCTGATTCTTGCTTCCTGCACGATGCAGGACGCGATTGTCAGCTGATTCTGCTCCCATCAATGCGCTAACTATCAGCTGTTTGCAACTATTTTATAGGACTTTCATTGAAGTCTTTTGCCGCAGAGCTGATTCTTAAGTGTTTTTCAGATTACTTGAGGTTTGCAGAGAGATCGCATGAAGCTCTCCTTTCTTCGTCAAATCAATGCTTGTGTCTGTCTTGATCAATATGAGAGGGGGGTTATTGTGCAACGGTCTCTTTAATAATAAATTGTATTTCTCGTTTATTCATTGGTTTAGTTAGTATTTTTGCGCTATCATGAGATTATCAGAATTACATACGGGCTATCAAGCAGTAATCGTACGAGTAGAAGGTCGCGGGGTATTCCGCAAACGGATTTTAGAAATGGGATTTGTGCACGGCAAGACGATTACCGTCGTCCAGTGTGCCCCATTGCGGGATCCGGTCTATTATCGCATCATGGACTACAATGTCTCTTTACGGAGAGAGGATGCAGCCAAAATAGAAGTGGAGCTCATATCCTCGAATGCGACTTCTTCACCGGCAAGCAATGACATAGGAGAGCAATCCGCAAATCCCGATTCGAACGAATCCATTCCAACAAATCCGACAGAGGATATTTCAGCGAAGACAAAATCGGAAATAGAGATCGAAGTCAAGCCGAACGGACATGTAATACGCGTTGCCCTGATAGGAAATCCCAACTGCGGTAAGACCTCCATATTCAACCGCGCCAGCGGTGCCCATGAACATGTGGGGAACTATAGCGGTGTGACGGTAGAAGCGAAAGAAGGTCTCTTCCGGCACGGGGACTACAAGATAGAGATTATCGACCTGCCCGGCACCTACTCTCTTTCTCCATACAGTCCTGAAGAACTGTATATTCGCCAATATCTAAGCGAGGAAACCCGTCCCGATCTGGTGCTGAATGTAGTAGACACCTGTAATCTGGAGCGCAATCTTTACCTGACCCTCCAGCTCAAAGAAATGGGCTTGCCAGTCGTCATCGCACTGAATATGTTCGATGAGTTCGAGAAAAAAGGCGACACCTTTGACTATCCTGCCCTGTCCGCCATGCTCGGTATCCCCATGGTTCCGACGGTGGGGCGAACGGGACAAGGCCTGCCAGAACTTTTCGATACGCTTATCTCCATTCATGAAGGACGAAACAAAATCATACGTCCCATTCGTATCAACTATGGCAGCATCATAGAACCGGCCGTAGAAGCTCTGACTGAGAAAATAAACAATCAGCTCTCTCTACCCTATTCTCTTCCGGCACGCTATATAGCAGTCAAGCTGCTGGAAGGCGATAAGGAGATGAACCGCTTCGTAGGCGAACGGCCCAAAGGTCTTTTCATCCTTTCGGCCCGGGACTTCGCTCTACGGGAGATCGACGAACATCTGACAGTGGCGAGCGATGCCGAAAGCATTATCACGGATCAGCGATATGGATTCATCGCAGGAGCCCTCAAAGAAACATACCGGAGCAGCTACAAACAGCTCAAGACCCTGACCGATAAGATCGATCATATCGTCACCCATCGCATCTTGGGTTTCCCTCTCTTCCTTTTATTCATGTTTATCATGTTCGAGGCTACGTTCGTTCTCGGCCAGTATCCGATGGACTGGATCGAAGCAGGTGTAGGTTGGATAGGTAGCATGGTAAATACCTTCATGCCCGATGGTTCGTTCAAGGATCTGATCGTGGACGGAGTGATAGGAGGCGTAGGCGGTGTAATCGTCTTCCTGCCGAGCATCCTCATCCTCTACTTCTTCATTTCGCTGATGGAAGACAGCGGCTATATGGCACGTGCAGCCTTCATTATGGACAAGATCATGCACCGAATGGGGCTGCATGGCAAATCGTTCATCCCCCTTATCATGGGATTCGGCTGTAACGTTCCCGCCATTATGGCTACTCGCACGATCGAAAGCAAACAAAGTCGCATGATCACCATGCTCGTAACGCCCCTGATGAGTTGCAGTGCCCGTCTGCCGGTCTATTTGCTTTTGGCCGGTGCATTCTTCCCCGATTCGGCCGGCTTGGTGCTTTTCGGATTGTATTTTCTGGGTATTCTATTGGCCGTATTATTGGCACGTCTTTTCAAAAAAACACTTTTCAAGGTAGAAGACGTTCCCTTCGTCATGGAACTCCCCCCCTATTGTATGCCGACCTCTCGCTCTGTAATCGTACACATGTGGAATAAGGCAGCACAATATCTGCGCAAAATGGGTAGCATCATCCTGCTTGCTTCGATCGTCATTTGGTTCCTCAGCTATTACCCTCGCTACTCTGAAGAGGCAGTACTGATCTCCCAAATCGAACAAATAGAGGGTAATCCGCAGCTTGACGAAGAGAAGAAGACATCTCAGATAGAAGAGTTGAATCGCAAAGCGCATATCGAACAGCAAGAACAATCCTACATCGGACGATTCGGCAAAGCCGTTCAACCCGTATTGGCACCGATCGGTTTCGATTGGAAAATGAGTGTAAGCTTGCTGACAGGTATGGCAGCCAAGGAGGTCGTAGTGAGCACCCTCGGTGTCATCTATACGGGCGACAGTGACGACAGCGACGAAGCCGCCCGGCGACTGGGCGAACGCATACGAGAGGATCGCGATGCAGAGGGCAACCATACATTCTCTCCCATCATCGCTCTGGCACTGATGGCTTTCGTGCTGATTTATTTTCCGTGCATCGCTACGGTGGTGGCCATCGGACGTGAAAGCGGACATTGGAAGTGGGCAGTTTTCTCCATTATATACTCCTGCTCGTTGGCATGGATCGTATCATTCCTTATCTATCGGATAGGAATACTTTTCTTCTGAACCGTATAAGCCCATAGATATGATACAGAATATCCTCACAGCCATAACGGGTATTGTCGTCCTCGGCCTGATTATTTATCGTTTGGTTCGTCTCTGGAAGCGAAAAGATTCGGGTGGTGCATGCTCCGGTTGTTCATCCAAATCCGATTGTGCCTTATCTTCCAAGGCGACAGAGAAGAAGAACAATCCATCATCCCTCAAATAAAACTCTCATGAAAACAGGACGGCAATACTATCCCCTCAGTATCCGGCAGCGAATCTTCTCTATCCTCATTATTTTATTGATAGTCTTTGCTCCAATACCGGCTTGGTACAACGGCATGTGGGTTTTGGTAGCTGCCTTGTGGGTTATCATTCTTCCTGCTGTAGGATGGAGCATAGCTATCATTCCACGCTATACAGAGGTGACAGAGGAACAAATAATCGTCAAGCAAATATGGGGGCAACTGGTCTTCGACAGGAAGGAAATGGAAATAGTGCCCATCGGCAAGGACGATCTCAAAAGCTCGCTTCGCACATTCGGCAATGGAGGTCTATTCGGCTATGCCGGTTATTTCCGGAATAAGAAACTGGGGAAGTACCGTATGTATGTAACGCGCTTGAAAGACTTATCGCTGCTCACGGATCGCAACGGCAAGAAAACGGTGATCAACCTGCGACAGGTATAACCCATATAGCCGGCCGAATCGTCATCATCAACGTGAGTCCGCCACAAGGGTACCCTTATCTCATCATAATTCGCTTTTAGTTTACGCGCCCAAAATTTGTGGCTTATCACCCCTGAAAACGTGGCGCGTAAACTTTTTTGTTTTGGCGCGAGAAATAAATAATTCCCGCGCCAGAACGAAAAACATCTCGCGCCAAAACGGGAAAATTCTCGCGCGACTTTTCAGGAAAAACACGCGTCACTTTTTTATACTGACGACTGACGTGTACTGAAAAAATGAGGCTTGAGGAGGTCAAAAAAAAGCAGTAATTGTGAAGAAACATCGGACCGTTTCCGATCAGTTTTACGCCAAGATCGATATTGCAACATTGTAATTTCAAATAGTGTCGTTTCCTGATTTCGGTTGACTCTTGGGAGTCAATCCTGAGGTCGCTTGCTTAATGTTGCACCGGTGGGTGGAATCTGCAGGTTGATCACAATGAAGAGAGTAACGAAAAGTTATTGTAACTTTGCCGTGCTTTTGAGAGATATGACCATATAATGTCCAATCTATTAGCAACAAGACGATTAAAAAACAAATGGAAAACTTAAAGAACATTCAGCCCAGAGAGGATTTCAACTGGGAAGAGTTTGAGGCCGGTGGCGTCCATGCTGCCGTGAGTCGTCAGGAGCAGGAAGCTGCTTATGACAAAACGCTCAATACCATCAAGGAAAAGGAAGTGGTAATGGGTAGGGTAACTGCTATCAACAAGCGTGAAGTGGTTATCAATGTAGGGTACAAATCGGAAGGTGTGGTACCTGCAACAGAATTCCGCTACAATCCCGAACTCAAAGTGGGAGACGAAGTGGAAGTATATATCGAGAATCAGGAAGATAAGAAGGGCCAGCTCGTCTTGTCTCACCGCAAGGCTCGTGCCGCTCGCTCTTGGGAGCGCGTAAACGAGGCTCTCGAAAAAGACGAAATCGTAAAGGGCTATGTGAAGTGTCGTACCAAGGGTGGTATGATCGTCGATGTATTCGGTATCGAGGCGTTCCTCCCGGGATCACAGATCGACGTGCGCCCCATTCGCGACTACGATGCATTCGTTGAGAAGACGATGGAGTTCAAGATTGTGAAAATCAATCAAGAATACAAGAATGTAGTTGTTTCTCACAAGGTGCTTATCGAAGCAGAGCTCGAACAACAGAAGAAAGAAATCATCGGCAAGCTCGAAAAAGGACAGGTACTCGAAGGTATCGTCAAGAATATTACTTCTTACGGAGTATTTATCGACCTCGGTGGAGTGGATGGTCTTATCCATATCACTGACCTTTCTTGGGGTCGTGTGGCTCATCCGGAAGAAATCGTACAGCTGGATCAGAAGATCAATGTCGTTATCCTCGACTTTGATGAAGATCGCAAGCGTATCGCTCTCGGACTCAAACAGCTGATGCCTCATCCTTGGGATGCTCTCGACAGCGAGCTTAAGGTAGGCGATAAGGTGAAGGGTAAAGTTGTGGTGATGGCAGATTACGGTGCATTCGTTGAGATTGCACAGGGCGTTGAGGGTCTTATCCATGTGAGCGAAATGTCATGGACACAGCACTTGCGTTCTGCTCAGGACTTCCTGCATGTAGGCGACGAAGTGGAAGCCGTAATCCTGACGCTCGACCGCGAAGAACGCAAGATGTCGCTCGGTCTGAAGCAACTCAAGCCGGATCCCTGGGCTGATATCGAAACTCGTTTCCCTGTAGGCTCTCGTCACCATGCTCGTGTTCGCAACTTCACCAATTTCGGTGTATTCGTTGAGATCGAAGAGGGCGTAGATGGCCTTATCCATATTTCCGACCTTTCTTGGACGAAGAAGATCAAACACCCCAGCGAGTTTACGGAAGTAGGTGCTGATATCGAAGTTCAGGTAATCGAGATCGACAAGGAAAACCGTCGTCTCAGCTTGGGTCACAAACAGTTGGAAGAGAATCCTTGGGATGTATTCGAGACGGTATTCACTGTAGGATCTATCCACGAAGGAACGGTAATCGAAGTGATGGACAAGGGTGCTGTCGTTTCTCTGCCTTACGGTGTGGAAGGTTTTGCCACTCCGAAGCACATGGTGAAGGAAGATGGCTCACAGGCTGTACTCGAAGAGAAGTTACCTTTCAAGGTTATTGAGTTCAATAAGGATGCCAAGCGAATCATTGTATCTCATAGCCGTGTATTCGAAGATGAGCAGAAAATGGCTCAGCGTGAAGCCAATGCAGAGCGTAAGGCTGAAGCCAAAGCGGCTCAGAAAGAAGCAGCTGCCGAAGCTGCCAATCCTGCACAGGCTGTAGAGAAAGCCACTCTCGGAGACCTCGGCGAATTGGCCGCTTTGAAAGAAAAGCTTTCAGAAAACTAAAAACTACTACGGATCATACGCGCTTTTGGGCGTATGATCCACTTTATAAGAGAGGCTGTGCCGAAGTGTTTTCGGCACAGCCTCTCTTATATTCACTTGGCCCACTTAGTCCTGAGATAATATTAACGTCAGTTCGGCGTAAGAAAACGCCAATGTATTCATTCCCTGATTAGCGGTTAACGCACTAATATTTTGGATGTTATAGGTTGTTCCGTTCAGGCAATTGTATAGGGGGCAATCCTGCTTCTGCTTGGATCGGACCAACATTGAAATTCGGATTGCTTTTGACCGAATGTTGCAGTCCGCACAGGGAGATGGGCTATACCACAAGGCAGATGGCGGTACACCGTAGAGGATAACGGGCTATCCCGTACGGCTCTTCGAGCTACGCTGTAGAGCTCTTCGAGGTACGCTCTACAGCGTAGCGAGCCGAGCCGTAGAGTTCCGCTCCGGGAGCCGTAGAGGTAGGTGGCCGAGCTGAGCCGTAGAGCCCGGCGCAGCGAGCCCTACAGCGTAGCTCGAAGAGCTGTAGAGCGCAGCTCGGTACGCTCTACGGCGCAGCCCGAGTCGCTGTAGGGCGTAGCTCGCCCCCCTTCGGAGTATGTTCCGAACGGCTATAAAACAATGCGGATTCGATCTGAAGAAAAATATGCAATATGCTGTTTGTCAGCGTATTTCATTTCTCGGTTGAGAGATTTCAGCTTCGAGAAGCTCCGACGTCCAATGAGACGTCAAACATAAAAAAGTAACGCAATAGGATCAAGGGACGAGTACGTTAGATGTGGCCAAAAGGATTACAACGTACCCTTAGCTCCAATTCATGAAAAATATTTGTCGGTGGGGTTTAAGATTTACCGAAAGAAGGTGAAATTGACAGAACCGTAGGCTCTATGTTCCTCGAATCGGGGATGTTCTGTAAAGCTGAAATCCTTAGGGTGCTCGAGAATGAAAAGCCCGTCTTCAGCCAGTATGTTACTTTCTAATACTTTGGTCGGTAGCTGCTCCAGCTCTGTCAAGGCGTAGGGTGGATCGGCAAAGACTAAGTCATAGCGGTGGCATGCTTTGTTGCGTTCCAGAAATAAAAATACATCCGTCTCGAAGACTCTCCAGCAGTTTTCTTCGTTCAGATGCTTAATGAGGTTGCGAATAAAGGCTGCATGCTCACGGCGTTTTTCTATGGAAGTGACGGATGAACAACCCCGAGATACTAATTCCAATGCTATACTCCCCGTGCCGGAGAATAGGTCGATAGCCGAAAGTCCTTCGAAATCGAAACGGTTGGATAGGATGTTGAAGAGGTTCTCTTTGGCAAAATCCGTTGTGGGACGGGCGTTGAAGCTTTTGGGTACATCGAAACGCCTGTGTCCGTATTTACCTCTGATTACACGCATAGGGAAAGAAGTGGAGGAGAGAGTTCGAGTATGGCGTTACACCGGCTCTTTGCACAGTTCGATATGGCGGAAGAACGGCTCCAATATTTGCCTGAGATCTTCCTTTCCGACAGAGTGGTCGCGGACATTTTGTTGGATACAGATAACGATACGGTCATGCTCTATATCCAACCGTAAGCTCTTCCAGACGGTGACCAGATAGAAAAGGACTTCCTCCTCGATGGAGCGAACGCCTTGGTTGTCCGTGAGGCTGTATGTATTGGCAAAGAGCAGACTACCTCCTTCGAATACGAAGAGGTCGAGTTTGTCATGCCGGAGATTGAGGGCAACTCTTTTGGCCGTATGTTGCCTGCTCTGTCGCTCCGTTTCTTTGAAAAAGGGGATAAAGCCGGGGGTGAACTCTGTTCCGATCTGTGTCCTTCTTAGAAATTCATAGAGAGGCTTGTCCCAAGCCAAAATCAGCATCTTATCCTGATGAGGCAGGTTGTACTCCATGACGGCTACGCCCTTGCCTTCGTCCGGCAGGTGGACGGCAGTCCTCAGCCAATAGTCGGCTCTACCCTCTTCGTACAAAGCGCGAGGAATAAGAACGTACGAATCCGGACGATAGCTGACATGTACGCGACGATATGGGAAAGTGAGATGCTGGTAATGGAAAAAAAGTTCTTTTACGGCGGCGCAATAGTCTTCCGCTCCCGAATCGAACGGGTAGGTGCATGTGCTGCATGCCTTGCCCTCTGTATCGGAGAGGCTAAAAACAAGTCCATCCGATAGGAATCGGATGGACATATCGTAGCTTTCTGCAGTGTGAGCAGAGAGGGTAGCCGGAATATCGGAAGCAGGGATTTCCACGCACTATGCTTCCGAGATTATTCCCAGTTACCGGTATTCTTCACTTCTTTCAGCGATCCGATGCGAAGGCCAGCATATCCATTGGTACGGGCTTCTGCATCGTTTATTTTCATCTTCAGACGAATCTGATCCTGATCGCTGAGGTAGTCGACGAAAGGTACCGATGCCTGAAATACGGATACATCTATAGTGTCCCGACCTATCTCCTGTTGGATGGAGCCTACCTCAACCAAAATCTTTTTGCCGGCAAAACCGGGAATGTCCAAGACCGTATTGGGGTCAATACCTTTGAGCAGAGAGTCCTTGGCTGCTACCCACACCGTATCGCGTTTGAGCAAGCCTGCACGAGCTGCCTGTGCTTCGGTCATTCCTTTGTCGCGCATGTCGTCGGTGTATTCGCCTTCGGCATTCACGTAGTAGACACGGCCGTTAGCGAGGAAGCTTACCAATTCATCTGCTGTGGCATAGCGACCATACATGCTTTCGAATGCAGCTTGATAGTCAGCTATATTTTTCAGCTTCTTTTGGATAGCTGTTTCACGACTGGCCTGAATCTTGTCGAAACTAACGGGGGTATATATGCTCATCACGGTGAGATATGCCAACACCACGACTGCTACAGCCACCAAAATCTTGATTAAAGTCTTCATCGTTATCTTACTTTGTTTTTGTATTAAAATCTCTTCTAAAGACGCTTCCTAATTCGTATTGCCCCACCGAATCCGAGGATATCGTTCAAAGGAAGTAACTTAGTCCCCGCAAATATACGATTTGTATAAAGATGGACAATTATTTGGCCGAGCAAATATTGAAAAATTTGCCGTTTACCCCGACACAAAGCCAAGATTCGGCTATTCGATCTTTGGCAAAGTATCTGTTCGACAGGGAACCTTATTCGGTTTTTTTGCTTCGCGGATATGCCGGTACGGGTAAGACACAGCTTATCGCTTCTGTGGTGCAGACTATTCTCGAGCAGGGAGCAGATTGTGAACTGCTGGCACCGACCGGACGTGCAGCCAAGGTACT
This sequence comes from Porphyromonas gingivalis ATCC 33277, assembly GCF_000010505.1. Classification (GTDB taxonomy): domain Bacteria; phylum Bacteroidota; class Bacteroidia; order Bacteroidales; family Porphyromonadaceae; genus Porphyromonas; species Porphyromonas gingivalis. The sequence goes on from NC_010729.1 coordinate 1,216,167, forward strand.
GACGACCTATACACGACATCAGGCTTATACCATTCATCGTCAGATCTATCAGGCCACGGCCGCCGGAATAGAAGAAGGAGGTGCTTACAGGATCCGCCGCAGTAGCGGACGGAGTACAGTGTTCATCGTGGACGAATCCTCCATGATCGGGAATGAAAGCGTCGAGCCTACGCCCTTTGGCTCGGGCAGTCTGCTGAACGATTTACTGGCGTACGTGAACGAAACGGATGGTTGCCGTCTGATTCTGGCCGGAGATATGGCACAGCTTCCGCCGGTCAGCAGTGTGGTGAGTCCGGCATTGGATGCCGGAGTAATGGAAACTTCCTACGGATTGCGTATACATGAATGTACACTGACCGAGGTGGTACGTCAGCAGAAAGAATCCGCCATTCTCTCTCTGGCCACGAGCCTACGCCGTTTACTTTCCAATGGTATTTCGGAAAAAATCAAGTTGAACATAAGGGATTCGGGAGATGTGTCGGCTATTTCCGGCACTGAACTGATAGAAGCACTGGATGCTTCGTTTCGGACTGTAGGCATGGACGAGACCATTATTGTCAGCTATTCCAATAAACGTGCTTTGGCCTATAATCTGGGCATCCGCAGTCAGGTATTGTACTACGAAGAAGAGTTGGTTCGGGGCGATCGATTGGTGGTGACGCGGAATAACTATCGTTATTGTGACAGGCGAGACAAGACAGACTTCGTTGCCAATGGAGAGATCGTGGAGATTTTGCGGTTGGGCAAACGATACGAGCTGTACGGATTTAGATTTGCCGATGCTACCATCAGCCTTGTGGAGCAAGGGCGCGAGATAGAAGCAAGATTGCTCCTCGATGGACTGACAGCCGAAACAGCCGGCTTGACTCATGCACAAAGACAAAAACTGTATGATGCAGTTGCTGAGGACTATAATTCTATGGCAAGTATCCCGGCCAGACGCAAAGCGATCAAAGAGGATGCTTTCTTTTCGGCCTTGGAAGTAAAGTATGCCTATGCCATCACCTGCCACAAAGCGCAGGGAGGACAGTGGAAACATGTCTATGTAGATATGGGTATGCTCAGTTATCTGCCTCATGACGAGCAACTCTGTCGTTGGCTGTATACGGCAGTTACCCGAGCTTCGGAGCGACTCTTTCTGGTCAATACTCCGAAGGATATGCTCCCATAAGAGGGGAAAAAGCTCCTTACAAATGGAAGTAGAGACCTATACTCACCAATTCGTTCACCTGCCAATACGTTCCTTTACCGTCCGGCAGCGATACGCTGTCGTCATAGCGCAGGTATAGATATATACGGGTACTCAGCAGTTTGGAGAGCGACAGGTTGAGGGCATTTTCAAATTCTGCCACCGTATTATCGTATGTGGTATTGGCATACAGGCGCGACTGCCAACTCAGACGACTATCGAAGTTCCATACGAGTTCGGCTTTTATGGCCGAACCCAATTCGTGTACGATGGTCTTTCCTTCGGGAAAGCCGTGGCGAGCCAAGTCTATATCGTCTCTGATCGACCATTTGAGGATGTACGAGAGGGGAGATAGGAACAGTCCCAGTTTGGCGGACTTGCCATAGACTTTTTTACTTTTTGTATCCAGTTCGTACTTCATACCGATACCGGAATTGAAGATCATCGGAGCAAGGAATGAAGATTGCTTTTTTAGGCTGTTTTCAGCTCGATTGGTAAATAGCTGTGTACGCATTTCCGCATCGAAAGAATAGTACCACTGCTTGAAAGCCTTATAGCCGAAGTTGGAACGCAGGCGGAGCAAATCCTCGGCCACTCGATAGCGATTGACCGTGTCTTTGGCTGCATTGAAGACACTTAGTTTGTTTTCCAACTCATTTTTCCAGCGAATCTTCTTATTGCGATATTGGCGGACGATCAGATTGCCGAACATGATATTCAGGTTGCTCGATCCTCCTTTGTACCAGTTTTCGGAAATGTAGTTCTGAGAGAACTGCAGCATAGTCTCCATGCTGAAAAACCAGTAGCGGGGTTTGAGTTCGATTCCGCGGATTTTTTCCGGCCTGATTATTCTGTCGGATAAGGCTCCCCCATCGATGAGCTGAATGTTTTGTGGTTTTATATAGGAATAATCCGGTGCGAAAGGTTCCAATTCCGTACGGCTATATGTGAAAAGATCCAATCGGCGATACTGCAGTTCGGTCAGGACTCTGCGTGTCAATTCCACTTCTGCAATCATGTCGCTCAGATCCGGTACGGGAAGAGGTTCTGTCCGGCGGACTTGTTGCAAACGCGAGGGTATCTCAGGCATGGTGATTTGCCACAGTCCTGCTGCTAACGGACCGGAAGAATTTTCGGCTACGAGCGGTAGTTGCAGATAGTTCATCAGCAGGCGGCCGGAGACTATCGGAGATGTCGGGAGGCTGTCTGTGTCGGCTAACGGAGGATTTTGCAGTTGGGACAGTGGAAGCACAGGCTTCGTGGCCATCGCACCGGTAGCTCCCATAAAGCAACAGAACAGGAATATGGAGAGGAGATATCTTATCTTCATTGTAGTCAAAAACAGTTTTTATATAACCATTTTATGCGGGCAAAGTTATACTATTCTTTATTTTCCTTTTTGGGGGAATTTTCTACAACAGGATAAGATCATATTTTTACGCTTTGTATCCTGTTTTTTGAAAAAGTAAACCCCGAGAGTTTTTATTTGACTCTCGGGGTTCGCTTTCGTTTATTATCTGTATCGGCGAAGTTTTCTATTGATTGTTGAAAACCTCACATGCACTGCAGAGGCTCGGAACCAAATTGCGGTCGCCATAGCCGTTGTCGATACGGGCTACATTGAGCCAGAACTTATTCTCACGCAGGTATTCCAGCGGATAGGCTGCCTTTTCGCGAGAGTATGGATGCGACCAGTCGTTAGCCGTCACTTCGTACTGAGGATGCGGAGCATTCTTCAATACGTTGTCGATAGCATCCTGTTCGCCACGAGCCACTTCCTGTATCTCTTCCCAGATACAGTTCATCACATCGATGAAACGATCCAGCTCGGCCAGACTCTCACTCTCTGTCGGCTCTATCATCAGAGTGCCATGTACGGGGAAAGAGAGCGTCGGAGCATGGTAGCCGAAGTCCATCAGACGCTTGGCTATGTCGTTCTCGTCGATACCGCTTTCTTTGATCTTGCGACATTCGAGGATCAACTCATGACCTACGCGACCCGTGGCTCCCGTATAGACGATACCGAAAGTATCTTTCAGACGGTTAGCCATGTAGTTGGAGTTCAGGATGGCAATTTTCGTAGCTCTGCGCAGACCTTCGTATCCCATCAGACGAATGTATGCATAGGTGATAGTCGTTACCCCTGCACTTCCGTATGGAGCAGCGGATACTTCCAAGCCGTTGTAGTCCTCACGCAGCGGGTGCGATGGCAGGAATGGAGTCAAGTGCTTGGCCACACAGATAGGACCTACACCCGGACCTCCACCTCCGTGGGGGATGGCAAAGGTCTTGTGCAGATTCAAATGGCACACGTCTGCTCCGATGAAGCCCGGACTGGTCAGTCCTACCTGAGCATTCATGTTGGCACCGTCCATATACACCTGACCTCCACACTCGTGGATGCGATGGCAAAGATCGATAATGTTCGTCTCGAAGATACCGTGCGTACTCGGGTAGGTAATCATCATGGCAGCGATTTCGTCCTTGTGCTGTTCGGTCTTGGCCATGAAGTCCTCCATATCTACGTTGCCTCGCTCGTCGCAAGCTACCGTCACCGTATCGTATCCGCACTGGATGGCACTGGCCGGATTGGTACCGTGGGCAGAAGCCGGCAGGATAACCAGATGGCGGTGTCCCTGTCCGATGCTGTTCAGATAGCCGCGAATAGTGAGCAATCCGGTGTATTCGCCTGCTGCACCGGAGTTAGGTTGGAGCGAAGTGGCATCGAAACCGGTGATAACGGCCAAGTAACGTTCGAGGCTTTCGAGCATCTCGTTGTAGCCTTCCGTCTGGTCTTTCGGAGCATACGGGTGAATGGCATTGAACTGCGGCATCGAAAGGTTGAACAACTCGGATGCGGCATTCAGCTTCATCGTACAAGAACCCAGCGGAATCATGGAGTGTGCCAATGAAATGTCCTTGCGTTCGAGACGTTTGATGTAGCGCATCAGCTCCGTCTCGGTGTGGTAGTTGTTGAATACGTCGTAGTCCAGGAAATTCGAGGTACGGGCAAAGGCACCATCGAAATACCGCTTGTCGATGGCGATGTCCTCCGTGATTGTCTCCTCTTTGCCCAAAACGGATGAGAAGATATAGAGCAGAACACCGAGGTCGGACGGCAGTGTAGTTTCGTCCAAACTGATCAGTATATTGCCATCGGCAGGGTAGAAGAAGTTTACGCTGCATTCTTCAGCCAGTTCGCGTACTTTGTCTGCTGTGACACCGGCCGGCAGCTCCACACGAATCGTGTCGAAGAAGTCTTTATTTGTCAGCTTATAACCGAGTCCGGAGAGCTTCTCGCTGATAAATCCTGCATAAGCATGTACCCTGCCGGCTATGTGGCGCAAGCCATCGGCACCGTGATACACGGCATAGAAGCTGCTCATCGTAGCCAACAAAGCTTGTGCGGTACAGATATTCGATGTGGCTTTCTCTCGTTTGATGTGCTGTTCGCGCGTTTGCAATGCCAGACGATAAGCCGGACGTCCGTAAGCATCTTTGGACATACCGATAATACGGCCGGGGATGTTGCGCTTGTAGTCCATACTCGTGGCCAAATATCCTGCTGACGGGCCGCCGTAATACATGGGAATACCGAAACGCTGTGCTGATCCGAATACGATATCGGCACCCCATTCTCCCGGAGGAGTCAGGATGGTCATACTCAAGAGGTCGGTTGCTACGGCTACTTTGGCATTGGCAGCATGAGCCGCTTCGATGAATGATTTATAATCATTGACGGATCCTTCTGCATCGGGGAACTGTACGATGGCAGCAAATACTTCGGGTGTGAAGTTGAATGTCTTGTAGTCATCCACGACGATCTGCATACCCTGAGGTATGATACGGGTGCGGATCACTTCGATCGTAGAGCGGAATACCTTCTTGTCCACGAAGAGAACGTTGGCACCAGCCTTGATTTGTGTGCGCGAACGGGTATCGAAGAACATACGTGCAGCTTCGGCACCGGCAGTGGCTTCGTCGAGGAGCGAGCAGTTCGTCAAGGGCAGCCCCGTCAGCTCGGTGATCACCGTCTGGAAATTGAAGAGAGCCTCCAAACGCCCCTGTGATACTTCCGCCTGGTAAGGCGTATAGGAGGTGTACCACGCAGGATTCTCCAATACGTTGCGCTGGATGGGAGCCGGCGTAACCGTATCATACCAGCCTTGTCCGATGTAGGAGGTGAAGATCTTGTTCTTGGATCCCAGTTCCATGAAATGTTCGAGCAGTTCGCGCTCGGTCATGGCTTCGGGCAAATCGAGAGGCTCGGGCAACAGAATGTCGCCGGGGATCGTTTCGTGGATCAGCTGATCCATTGACTCTACGCCTATGGTCCGGAGCATGACGGAGAGGTCGCGCTCGGCAATACCAATATGGCGGTTTTCGAATTTGTTCGTATTCATTATTCAATCAAGAAAAGGGTTATTAGTTCGTTCGTAAGCTATCGTAGAAGTAGGCCCGTGTCCGGGGTAGACTACCGTATCGTCGGGAAGGGGGAGAAGTTCCGTACGAATGCTCTTTTTCAGGAGTTCGTAGCTGCCGCCCCATAAGTCGGTCCGGCCCACATCGCCGGCAAAGAGCGCATCGCCGGTAAATACCGCTTGAGCCTGCGGGCAATAGAATGCCAGATGACCGGGCGAGTGCCCCGGGACGAAAAGCACCTTGATGATACTCTCTCCCAATTGAAGAACGTCGCCCGGAGCAATGTATTGTATGGGCGGTTCGTCCATCGTACCGAACATGCCGAAGGCAGCCAGTTGCTTCGACGGAGAAGGCATGTCTTCCACTTCAGCCCGATGCGTGAGCACAGGCAGACCGAAGGTTTTGGCTGCAAAGCCATTGCCCCAAGCATGGTCGAAGTGCAAATGTGTATTGAGCAGGAGCTTTACTGTCAGTTGCTGTTCCTGAACGAAGCGGAGTAGCTGCTGCTCTTCGCTCCCATCCATACAGCCGCAGTCGATAAGTGCAGCTTCGCCCGTGGAGTCGTAAAGGATATATGTATTTTCTGCCACCGAATTGAAGGTGAACATCTTTACTTCTGTCGTTGTCATAGAGGTAAGTAGACCACTTTTTTTGTTTTGAAATACTCTTCTTCGAAGGTCGGCCATAGCTCCTCTGTCATTGCCTTGTTCCGGAATGGCAGTATCTCGTGCTGAAGCTCGCCACCCTTGAGACAGATAAGCCCGTTCGGGAGTGCATTTTGCTGATCTTCACGCCGGATGAGCTTCCTGCAGATCTTGGCCAGTTCGCTCAGCTTCATTACTGCACGGCTGACTACGAAGTCGAATTTCTCACCTATGCTTTCTGCCCGACAGTGCATAGTGCGCACATTGTCAAGCCCCAATGCTTCAGCTACGGCCGAAGCTACTTTCACCTTTTTGCCGATGCTGTCCACCAGCAGGAAAGAGACTTGAGGAAACAAAATCGCCAGTGGAATACCGGGGAAACCTCCACCCGTACCCAGATCCAATACACTTGTGCCGGGTTTGAAGTTCAGCATGCGAGCTATCCCCAAAGAATGCAACACATGGTGCAGATACAAATTGTCTATATCCTTTCGGGAAATGACATTGATGAGGGCATTCCAATGCGTGTACAACCCTCCCATTTGCTCGAACTGTTCGCGTTGCCGTTCGGACAAGTGGGGGAAATATTTCTCGATGATCTCAGTACCTGCTGGTTGGGACAGCGGCTTTTCGGGTATCTCCTGCATATTGGTCATATCGGTCGAAGCAAAAAGGAGGGGGCTACGGCAAGTAACGCTTTAGTGGGGAATCATCCCTTAGCAAAGGAGCCAATACGTCATATCCGAGACGGACATAGACAGCACCTCTGGCATAAGCAGCTATCTGATACTCATTGAAACAGTATGTGAGACCTTTGTCATCGATCATAAAATTGCCATTGGGCTGTATTTCTTCTGCATTGAAGAAACCTATTGCATCCAATTCGGCAGGTGTGGTCTTGCCGAAATCGTGCACCAATTGTCCTATGATGAGTGCAGACAGCCTTTCCGCATAGTCAATCTTGAATATATCTCGCTCTTCAAGCACCTTGCCGGTGGTGCGAAGGATATTGGCAAACCGGACTGTATTCTCCGGATGTGCACCGCCTTCGTAAGTATATGTATTGATGCGTATTGAGATCAATCCCGTATCGCAATAAGCGATAGTATTTTCCTGCTTGTAGATATAGTCCAAAAGGTCAGAAGGAAGCCCTTGCAGATTGGCTTCGGCATTGTTAGAGCGATAGTCTTCTCCCAGCATCTGTGCATAGCCTTCCATGGCATTCTCCGGCGAAGAGGAATCCATCAGGCTGTCGCCGAAGAGCAAACCGTTGAAAATCTCTGTGAGCATATCATCTCCCGAAGGATAGACGTAGCTGATCATCACATGCAGCGATGGCGTATCTATGTCTGCCCGCAGAGGGATGTAGCGTTCGAGGTAGGCCGAATCGAAAGAGACAGACTTCGATTCGGCAGCTTTGTTATTGCTACAGCCCAAAGCAGTGATCAAAGACAATGGAAAGAGTAGCAACAGCACGCTGCGCATGGATTTCATCATAGTGAAAGATTGTAATTCCGATAGATTCATTTTACTGCCACAAATTTACGCAATTCATTCGGATAAGCCTTTTTTTATGCGCCGGTGCACATTCTACCAGCCTGTTCGAAGTTATTAGAGTATCGAAAATTGCTTGCATTTTGATTTGAATGTAGTACGTAAAAACAACTCTGCTCAGAACCTTAACATATTGCCATGCAAAAGAGGGCCTCTGTGAAGAAATGCTTCTTTAAGGCTGTTTTCAATATTGAGCACCTTAAGATGTTACTCGAATTTTGATGAGGTTGATCTCTTCAAACGGTCAAATCTGTTCATGTGGCGGATGAACTATTATCTTTGGCACGACGAAGCCGGTCTTTCCATCATCGAATGAGGTGAGCTCGGCATTTCTCGTTTGTGTTAAAGTCTTAATCAAAGACTTATTTGTGTTCGATATGCAGAGAGAAAAAGATAGCCTTATCGTTGTATCCGGCGGAATGGACAGCGTTACGCTGATGTACGAGAAGAGAGCCTCCATCGCTTTGGCTCTCAGTTTTGACTATGGTTCCAAGCATAATGCCCGTGAATTGTCTTTTGCGCGTCTCCATGCAGAGCGTTTGGGTGTGGAGCATCTGATTATCCCCCTCGATTTTATCGGGCAGTATTTTCAGAGTGATTTGTTGCTTAGTGGAGGAGATATTCCGGAGGGCCGATACGACGAGGAAAATATGAAGAGTACGGTAGTGCCCTTTCGTAACGGCATCATGCTGGCGGTAGCTGCGGGGTTAGCCGAGAGCAGGGGATTGAGGCGGATTTATATCGCCAATCACTTCGGCGACCATGCCATATACCCCGATTGTCGTGCCTCATTTATTCGTCCGATGACCGAAGCTGTTCGGTGCGGTACCACGAACGGCGTGCTCATAGAAGCACCTTATACTGATATTACTAAGACAGATATTGCACGGATAGGAGCTTCATTGGGTATAGACTATGCCGAGACTTGGAGTTGCTACAAGGGGGGGGTGTTTCATTGTGGCGTTTGTGGTACTTGTGTAGAGCGCAAGGAGGCTTTGCACGATGCCGGCATTCCGGATCCCACCGAGTACGAAGGTTGAGTATACTTCATTTGGCACGAAGTTATCAGGCGCGATGAAGAAAATAGGGCTGCTATCCGATACGCATGGCTATATCGACGAAAAGTACCGGATACATTTCGCCGATTGCGATGAGATTTGGCATGCCGGTGACATCGGCTCTGTAGCGGTAGCGGACTATTTGTCGGGTTTGGCTCCGCTGCGTGCTGTCTATGGCAATATAGACGGGCAAGACATTCGTCTGCAGTATCCCGAAGTTCTGCGCTTTTGTGTGGAAGAGGTGAAAGTGTTTATGACGCATATCGGGGGATACCCCGGTCGGTACGAACCTCGTATATATCGAATGCTCGTGCAGGACCCACCTCGTCTTTTTGTCTGTGGGCATAGTCATATTCTCAAAGCTATGTACGATAAGAAGTTGGATATGCTGCATCTGAATCCCGGAGCTGCAGGTAAGTATGGTTTTCATGCTGTTCGTACTCTGATGCGCTTCGTGATCGATGGGCAAGATATACGGGATTTACAGGTGATAGAATTGGCCGATCGATAGAATATTAAAGATGAAACATTTCATTCTCAAAGCTTGCATTTTCTTCTCCCTGCTGTTAGGCGGATGGATATCCTCTTCGTGTCGTGGTGGAGCAACCCCTTCTTCTACCAGTGGGGATTCAGCTCCTGCTAGGATCGATACGCTGGAAATTAAATTGCTCTTCGCCGGAGATATCATGACGCATGGCCCTCAGATAGAAAGTGCAAAGTGCGAAGGTGGGCGCGTGTACGACTTTTCCTCCTCTTTTGATACTTTGGCATCAAGAATAGGGGCTGCCGATCTTGCCATCGGCAATCTGGAGACCACCTTTGCAGGAGCCCCCTACAGTGGATACCCCACCTTCTCTTCTCCTGACGCTATGGGTGAGGCTCTTAAAAATGCCGGTTTCGATGTGCTGACTACTGCCAACAATCATACTGCCGATAAGGGAAAAAAGGGGATTATACGTACTCTCGATATGCTGGATAGTCTGGGTATAGCCCATACAGGCAGCTATCGAGATATTTTCGATCGGGATAAAATGACTCCTCTTATCCTTGAAGTAAAAGGTGTACGCATAGCCATACTGGCCTATACTTATGGTACAAATGGAATGCCTGTACCGGCTCCTACCTGGGTGGATCCTATCGATACGGTCATGATAAAGAAGGATTTGCTGCGAGCGGATTCCTTAGGTGCGGACTACCGCATCGTTCAGATTCATTGGGGAATAGAATACAGAAAGGAGCCTGATAGCGAACAACTGGAGCTTGCACGCAAACTTCACCGCTATGGTGCCGATGCCATCATCGGAAGCCATCCGCATGTGGTGCAAGGCTCCCAATGGCTGAAAAGCGATTCCAAAACATCTTTCGTAATCTATTCGATGGGCAATTTTATAAGCAACCAGAGAAAGCCGGCAGCCACCAGAGGGGGGATGTTGCTATCGCTTACCCTTCGCAAAGTGGGTGATCGGATTACGACCCATCCCGACTATCAATACGTTTTTGTCAATAAGCGCACCCCACAGGGTAAGAGAGTTTATCGCTTGCTGCCTGTGGATCCTTTTTCTTCAGATACTCTGCCCTCTCTCCCTCAGGAGGAGCAACGGGACTACAAGGAATTTGCCAAATATTACCAAATGATACCTCTCGTTCGATAAGAACGAGAGGACAACCGAATTAGAAATCGGCTACAAGTATCTCAGAGGGCTTTCTGAGAGCATTTATCCTTTTCAGAACTTCGAATGATCTCTCGCCGGCGAATCGGTTTCATAACAATGAGACCGTTGCACAAAAACCCTTCCACCCCCTCATATCGATCAAGACAGATACAAGCATTGATTTGACGAAGAAAGGAGAGCTTCATGCGCTCTCTCTGCAAACCTCAAGTAATCTGAAAAACACTTAAGAATCAGCTCTGCGGCAAAAGACTTCAATGAAAGTCCTATAAAATAGTTGCAAATAGCTGATAGTTAGCGCATTGATTGGAGCAGAATCAGTTGACAATCGCGTCCTGCATCGTGCAGGAAGCAAGAATCAGTTGACAATCGCGTCCTGCATCGTGCAGGAAGCAAGAATCAGCTGACAATCGCGTCCTGCATCGTGCAGGAAGCAAGAATCAGCTGACAATCGCGTCCTGCATCGTGCAGGAAGCAAGAATCAGCTGACAATCGCGTCCTGCATCGTGCGGGAAGCAAGAAACAGTTGACAATCGCGTCCTGCATCGTGCAGGAAGCAAGAATCAGTTGACAATCGCGTCCTGCATCGTGCAGGAAGCAAGAATCAGCTGACAATCGCGTCCTGCATCGTGCAGGAAGCAAGAATCAGTTGACAATCGCGTCCTGCATCGTGCAGGAAGCAAGAAACAGCCGACAATCGTTTCTTATTTCTCGCCTATTTGACGAGGAAAGGAGTACTTCTCTAATGGAAACTTGGTGAAATTTCTATTTGCTCGGTGCCCATATACCGGAGGTTTGACCTTTCCCGAAGACACTAAGAATCTGCTCTGCAGCAAAAGAGCTCAATGAAAATCCCATGCAACAGTCTCAACAGTGCAAGAGTCGAAATAACTAAATATGTTGTGTTATGAAAAGGGAGCTATATCAGAATCCGAAAAAATGGCGAAAATCAATTTGTTGTTGAAGCAAAACTTGTAAGTTGCACTTTAATAACTAAGCATTGCCATTAACCAATTTATGCTTTAATCTTTATTTCGTCTGAATATCTTACCTTTGGTGAAATTCTTTTACGAAGCTATGCTTGTAAATAGAAACCTGAAATCAATAGACGCATAAAATCATAATTACAATCATAATTTTTGCTCATCTCTATGAAAAGAAAATTCGGTTTTCTCTGTGCTGTGCTGCTGGGGATCGCTGTGGCGACTCCTAAGGCAGAGGCTTGCACCAATCTGATCGTAGCCAAAGGGGCTTCGACTGACGGTTCGGTAATCATCAGCTATTCGGCAGATTCGCATACGCTCTATGGGGAGTTGTATCACTGGGCTGCTCGTGATTGGGCTGAAGGAACAATGCGCCCAATTATCGAATGGGACACGAACAAACCACTTGGATTCATTCCCGAAGTAGCGCATACCTACAATGTCATCGGTAATGTGAACGAACACCAAGTGGCTATTGCCGAGACGACATGGGGCGGACGTCCCGAATTGGCCGAAAGTGATGGTATCATGGACTATGGTAGCCTGATCTATGTGGCTCTCCAGCGTTCTAAGACAGCTCGTGAGGCTATAGACGTCATAACCAATCTGGTAAAGGAATACGGCTATCATAGCAGTGGCGAAAGTTTTAGTGTTGCCGATAAGAACGAAGTTTGGATTCTGGAGATGATCGGCAAGGGTAAGGGGCGCAAAGGTGCTGTGTGGGCAGCTGTGCGCATTCCGGACAATGCTATCAGTGCACATGCCAATCAAGCTCGCATCCAGCAGATCGATTTCAAGAGTAAAGATTATCTCTATTCTCCCGATGTCGTTTCATTTGCCCGTGAGATGGGATTCTTCCAAGGAACAGACAAGGATTTTAGCTTCCAAGAAGCATATAACCCTTATACCGAAGGTGGTCTTCGTGGTTGTGAAGCTCGTGTATGGGCTTTCTTCAATAAGTTCAATTCGCATATGGGTAAGTATGAAGCTTTTATACGGAATCAGAGCAAGGATAAAATGCCTCTCTATATTGTTCCGGATCGCAAGCTCTCTGTCGCTGATGTTCGCGATATGATGCGTGATCACTACGAAGGTACTTCCCTATGTATGACGAACGATCCGGGTGCCGGCCCTTATAAAGTACCCTACCGTTGGCGTCCGATGAGCTTCGAAGTGGATGGCAAGGAGTACGTTAATGAACGTGCCATTGCCACTCAGCAAACCGGATTTGTTTTCGTAGCCCAGTTGCGTAATTGGCTCCCCGATGCCATTGGCGGTGTTAATTGGTTTGGCGTGGACGATGCCGATATGGCCGTTATGAGTCCGATCTATTGTTCCACAACGCGTGTGCCGGAGTGCTTCCGTCAGGGTAATGGCGATATGATGCACTTTTCTTGGACTTCGGCTTTCTGGATCCACAATTGGGTGGCTAATATGGCATATCACCGCTATGATCAGATGATAGCCGATATTCGCCCTGTACAGCGTGAACTCGAAGGAGCTTGTGACCGCATACTTCCGACTATCGACAAGCAAGCACAAGAGCTATACGCTCTGGATCCGGCCAAAGCTGTAGCATTCCTGACAAATTACAGCAACGAAGAGGCAGAGAAAGCAACTGCCCGTTGGAAGCGTCTTGGGGAATATCTGATGGTAAAGTACATGGATGGCAATCGCAAGAAAGAGGAGAGTGGCCGATTCAAGACAAATGGATACGGTTTCAGTGCCATGCCTGATTTCCCCGGTTATAGTCAGGAATACTATCGACAGATAGCAACATCTGAAGCGGCCGAACGCTTGCTCAAGAAAGAAAAGGAACAACATTAAGTTGGTTTATTCCCTATCTTTGTTCCCGAAATAAAAAGAGACAAGACCGATCAAGGTCGGTCTTGTTCTTTCGGCTCTGTAGTTCAATGGATAGAATAGTGGTTTCCTAAACCATAGATTCGGGTTCGATTCCCGACGGAGCTACCAACCTGAAAAACACTGAAATCAATACCTTTCGCTCATACTACTGATGCCGTAGAGGCGTCATGTACGCATCTTTTCAGATCTATGGGTCGAAATAAATTCGGATTCGGAATACCTTCCGAGTTCTTTTTTTCTAAATATGCCTTAGTGTTGCATTTATTTGTGGAGTGTACACATAGAAAAAACTAAACTTCAGAAAACCCTTCGAAGTTCCCATCCTAAATTTATCTAACCGTTGCACTTGAGACTGGAATGTGCACAACGCCCTGATCGGGAGGCCAAATAGGCATCTGCCAATGTCAACCAGGTCATGGCTTCTACCACCGGTACGGCTCGTGGCACCACACAAGGATCATGCCTTCCCACAGCTGAGAGGGATATGCTTTCTCCCTGTTCGTTGACAGTCTGCTGTTTTTGCCCAATGGTAGGAGTCGGTTTGAATGCCACGCGGAAACGAATATCCTGACCGGTGCTGATACCTCCGCTAATACCCCCTGAATGATTGGAAAGAAACGAGATGCCACCATCTTCTGCAGCGACCATCTGATCATTTGTTTCGGAGCCACGCATGGATGCCAGGGCAAATCCGTCCCCAACTTCAAAACCCTTGGCTGCATTGATGCTTAGCATGGCTGCACCAAGAGCAGCATGCAGTTTGCCATAAAGAGGTTCACCCCAACCAACCGGAACGCCACTTATATGGCAATCGACTATACCCCCCACGCTGTCAGATTCTTTCTTTGCCGTTTCTATTACAGCTTCCATCAATCCGGAAGCATTAGGATCAGGGCAGCGAATGGGGGAAGACTCTACTTCTTCAGGGCTATATTCTTTGGCATTTTCTTGGGGTATACATACAGGGCCAATCTGTGACGTATAGGCTGTACATCGGATTCCCAATGGAGCCAGGAGTTGCTTGGCAACAGCTCCTGCCACTACGCGGACAGCCGTTTCGCGGGCAGAAGAACGTCCCCCACCACGAGGATCACGGATACCATATTTATGGAAATATGTATAGTCGGCATGTCCCGGACGAAAGATGGAGCTGAGACTGTCGTAGTCAGCAGAACGTACATCTTTATTGTCTATCATGAAAGCAATAGGAGCACCGGTGGTTTCTCCCCGAAATAGGCCGGAGATAAACTGTACCATGTCACTCTCCTGCCGGGGAGAAGTATAATGTGACTGCCCTGGGCGACGACGAAGTAACTCTCGCTCGATGGCTTCCATGTCTACAAAAAGCCCTGCCGGACAGCCGTCGATGACACCTCCGATAGCTTTACCGTGGGATTCTCCGAATGTAGTCAGCCGGAATAACTTACCTATTGTATTCATCTGATTTATAATAGCTGTGTTTGTGACATTCTCAGCTTCAGACAGAGTTTCTGACAAAGAGCAGATACTGAGAAATTAAAAAGCTCCAAGCCATTGCTTTTTAGAGACAACGGTTTGGAGCTTTTCTCCGTTTTATTGCTTCGTCCCGATCAGTGACAGCCACAGTCACTGCCACAGCTGCAACCATCTGATGATTCACTTTCGCAGCTACAACCGCAACCACAGCCGGAGTGGCCTCCAAAGAACTGTTCGATCTCTTCTGCCGTCGCTTCACGCTCTTCGATGATCTCTCCTATGAAATGAAGATTCTCACCGGCCAAAGGATGATTGAAGTCCATTACCACTACATCGTCCCGTACTTCCAGTACAGAACCTTGCAAGGTATTGCCTTCGGCATCGCGCATCGGCACGGTATTGCCTTCATAGACGATGGAAGAGTCGAATCGGCCTTCTTCGTCTTTGAAGATATCCTTGGGCAGCTCCAATACGGCATCTTCCTGACGTTCGCCATAGGCATCTTCGCTCTTAAGCTCGAAGTCGAATTTGTCACCCACAGCCAACCCGAACAAATGCTTTTCGAACTCGGGCAACATCATACCCATACCATGTATATAGCACAACGGCCTTTCGGCCGTGGCCTGCTCCATCAATTCTTTCTCCTCTGCCAACCCTACATACAAGTCGTAGCTACAGGTCACAAATTTATTTGCTGAAATACTCATTTTACCAAAATTATCATGTTAAACGCTACCAAAAGTAGCATAAAAAGGGATTAGTCATAACTGCTCTTAAGAAACAGACGGGCAAATTTCCGCTCTGCAACTTTCAGAGCCATCACTTTTCGCATCGGCAGCACTCGTTTGAATTTATAGTAGTACTCTTTTTCCAACCGTGCCTCTGCAATTTTATTGTCCAAACTCTTATTGATGATCAGCTCCATGTCGGCATCCGTCAATTCGGCTTTTCGTTCCATCAGAGCACGCTTTTGTCGAACGTCTTTCCACAGCTCGTAGCGTTTGGTGTCCAGCTCGTTGTACAGCGGAAGAAAAGCATCGGTCTCCTCCTGCGTCAGCTCCAGTTCAAGGATGAAGAAAGCATTGCGTTGGTTCATGAACTCCCTCTTCCGACCTTGTTGTTCAGACTCCTGAAATTTGGTCGCTACAGAATAGGGAGGCATCGCTGCCTGCGAGAGAGTTGGCAGCAGAGCAGCCAATATAATAGTAAGAGAAAAGATTCGCTTCATACCGCTTAGATGGTGGTGCGAGTGTCGCTCGATCATTCGCTGAAATCCGTTAGTACCCATTCGTCTGACACTGTTTCAGCACAGTTGTCATGGAGGAAATCTCTATAATCGGTGTCCTCGCTCCATCTGGTGTCGCCATGGTCTAAAGCAACAAGTCCGGCTGATGTGGAGGTGGTTCTACCGGTATCACTCCCCTCTCCGAAAAGGCTGAAGGCCTTGAACATACCGATCATCAGCAGGAATGATGCCGCCAAATAAAGCAACGGGCGCAATTTAGGCCACAATGCTACCGAAGGCACAACCACAGTATTTTCCTCTTTAACGGCTGGAATCTGGGCCATGAGTTTGTCCGTAAAAGAGGCGAAGTAGTCATCCGGCACAGAGTAGTGTCGAATACTGTCCTCTTTCGGACGGATATTCACATCGGGGTCGAACTGTTTCATGTGAGCTTTGTTAGTTACGATTATAGAGGCTTGTTCTTAGGGCAAGTTTAATCATCGGGCGACAAAAAACGCTCCAACTTCTTCACAGCATGGTGGTACGATGCCTTGAGAGCACCTTCCGAGGTACCGGTGATTTCGGCCATTTTTTCGTAAGGCATCTCATCGTAGTACCGAAGGTTGAACACCAACCGCTGTTTATCAGGCAATTCCAGTATAGCCTTTTGGAAGGCAATTTCGGCTTCATCTCCATCGAAATAAACATCCCCCGTGAGGTTGTCGAGCAGATAGGAGTTTTCGTCCGTGATCGATATACTCATATCGTCTTCGATCTTTTTCTTCTTCAGGAAATTGAGTGATTCGTACATGGCTATCCGATAGAGCCAGGTGGAGAGTTTGGCCTCCCCACGAAAACCGTCCAATGCACTCCATGCCTTCATAAAGGTATTTTGGAGCAAGTCGTCCGTATCGTCATGACTGAGCACCATTCGGCGGATTTGCCAGTAGAGTTTACGGTTGTACAGGCGTACTACCTTTTCAAAGGCCATACGCCGCCTTGCCGGATCTCTCAGCTCTTCCAGCAACTCTTCTTCCGAAATCAATAGCTTATCAGCCATAATGATGCGGTAAAGATAGCAAAAGAGTGCTTTATCTATGTCAATAAAGTCGAAGATTCAGCTCTGATCCTGTAGCGAGAGACCGAAACATGAGAGAGTTATGCTCCTGTGCTTTCCATTCTATGGCCACTCTACCCTTTCGACTCATGCGGCAATCCAAATTCAAATCCTTTGATCCAGTTGCGCTACCCAGACAAGGTATTGCAAATGCCTCTCGGCTATTACCCAAAATACGTGCGAAAAAAGTTTTCAACAACGAAGCGGAGTTTGGAATGATTCTAAATAAGCACCTGAAAGGGAACGGATTTTGAAGTCAAAAATATGAAGAAACGAACTTTTTCAGGTCAAAATATGGTTTGTGGGAGACAAGATAACGATCTATATACAAACTGTTTACGATAAATATATAGATCGTTTGCGATTTGTATATAAATCATTTTCAATTTATATATAGATCGAAACTCATTTGTATATAAATCGAAGACCGAAAAAGGCCCTTTCGGGAGCTGAAATAAAAGAGGCACCCGCACGATTCGTGGCCGAACCGTGCGGGTGCCTATGCCTTTAGGAGAAGTATAAGAGGGCTTATTCCTACTTATTCGTCATAGGGATATATGCTGTTTGTCCAAATATCGAGATGGCATGGTAGGTTATGGGCGCGAAAGGATCGGCCGGAAAGATCGGGGGTATAAAGGTGTTCGGTGCACATATTCTGTCGTCGTTAAGTCTATTATCCATGTAGTTCTATTCAAGCAATCGGCTCTCTTGGCAGCGACATCCAACTTCCGACAGAGAGCTTCATCGGGCGACAAATGTAAGAAAATATGGTTCATCCGACATTCAGCGTGACGGAGGCGTGATGCAAGGCATAGAGTCTTAGGTTGAAGTATTGTTGATCTCTAAATCCATATGCCACTCTTTTGAGTACCTTTTCGAGACCTTTGCACGGCAATTAGTGTGTATTTTGTTTGTTAATTCATTGTATAATAGGGAGTTATTTTGTATATTTGAGTATTAAAAACAGCATAATATTCCTCCCATGGCATACCAATCCAAGAATACCGATGAGCATGTAACATTTGCAGACGCACTCCTTTCAAAGCGTTATCGCAAAGCACAAAACGACTTCCTCAATCAGGTTGACAGGCTTATCGATTGGTGTCCGATCAGGACGCTGATCAACAAGAAATACACGAAGCGGCAAAATGCCATCGGCGCACCGGCTTATGACGTGATTCTCTTATTCAAGGTGTTGCTTTTGGAGACATGGTACAACCTCAGTGATTGTGCTTTGGAGGAGCGCATCAATGATTCGATCACCTTTTCCCGATTCTTGGGGCTGAAGATGGAAGAGGTGTCTCCCGACCACAGCACCATCAGTCGATTTCGTTCGGCACTGACAGAGTTGGGTCTCATGGACAAACTGTTGGCGCGGTTTAACAAACAACTTTCCCGCCATCACATTTCGGTAAGGGAAGGGGTGCTTGTCGATGCAAGCCTTGTGGAGATACGGAGTACCATCGAACGCACCTTTGGCAGTATTCGCCGGTGGTTTCATGGCGGACGATGTCGATACCGGGGACTTGCCAAGATCCATACTCAAAACATTCTTGAAAGCATCGCCTTTAATTTATACAGAACCCCGGGGATAATTATGTCCTCATCTCTAGGATAAGGCATAACCACCCTTGAGGAGCTCGTGCAAGTAGCTCCGCAAGGGGATTTACAACTACTTTCACTCCTTACTGCCACCCCTTTCACTCGCTCCTTTTATGCCAAGAGCTCCTCTTTACTCCATCTCCTTTTTTTTCAAAGGTCTCATGAAAATAGAGGCTGCCCCATAAACTTATGAAGCAGCCTCTAATGTCATTTGCAGTCTATCGGAAGGGTATCAGCTAAGGCCTTCGATGAAACCGTCTACTATATCTATATGTACAGCTTGCGGTTCTTTGGGGAGTCCGGGCATACGCATGATCTCTCCGATGATAACGACCAGCATGCCTGCTCCACGGTTGATGATGATGTCGGATACTTTGAGCTCAAACCCTCTGACATCTCCCTTGGCTTTGGGGTCGGATGAGAAAGAGTACTGCGTCTTGGCAATACAAACGGGGAGATGATCCAGCGATTGCATGGCAATCTTTTTGAGCTTGCCGTCTGCTTTGGAGCTATACACTACACTCCCTGCGCTGTATATTTCCTTGGCGATCTTCTCGATCTTCATTTTCACGGGATTCTCCGGCTCATAGGCATATTTCAGAGGCTGGGAGGGTTTATTTTCCACCATTTCCACAACAAGTTTTGCCAGTTCTTCCGCACCTTTTCCGCCTTCTGCAAAGGCGTTGTTCACAGCGAAGCCGACATTTTGCCCGATACAATGCTCACGAACGATGCTGATCTCTTCTTCTTCGTCGGTGTCGAAGCGGTTGAATGCAACGATTACTTGCTGACCGAATTTTTTCAGATTGTATATGTGGCGATCCAGATTGGACAAACCTCTTCTGAGAGCTTCGGCATTGGGTGCCTTGATTTCCGTTTCGGCAACGCCGCCATGCAGTTTGAGCGCGCGCAGCGTGGCTACAAGGACAGTAAGCTTGGGTGCGACACCCATTTCCCGACATTTGATGTCAAGGAATTTTTCTGCACCCAGATCTGCACCGAAACCGGCCTCGGTGACGGCATATTCGCCGAAAGAGAGAGCCATCTTTGTGGCCAAGATGGAGTTACAGCCATGTGCGATATTGGCAAAGGGGCCTCCATGTACAAATGCCGGAGTGTGCTCTGTGGTCTGTACCAGATTTGGCTTTATGGCATCTTTGAGCAAGACGGCAATGGATCCTGCTATGCCGAGGTCTTTGACCGTAAAGGGAGCACCTTCTTTGGTATAGCCGAGAAGAATATTTTCAAGACGGCTACGGAGGTCTTCAAAGTCTTTGGCCAGACAGAGGATAGCCATGATCTCGGAAGCCGGCGTAATGTCAAAACCGGTCTGGCGAGGTATTCCGTCCGAGATGGTACCCAACCCCGTAACGGCATTGCGCAAAGAGCGGTCGTTAACGTCCAGTACACGCTTCCAAAGTATTTCGGAGAGGCCGTCGCAAGTATTGCGGTTCTGGTAAATATAGTTCTCCAAAAGAGCCGTAATCATGTTGTGAGCCGAAGTGACAGCATGGAAATCACCGGTGAAGTGGAGGTTGATGTTCTCCATGGGCAGTACCTGTGCATAGCCACCTCCGGCAGCCCCCCCTTTCATACCGAAGCAAGGCCCGAGCGAAGGTTCGCGCAAGGCTACGATTGCCTTCTTCCCGATATGGTTGAGTCCCAGAGCCAATCCGATGGAGACAGTGGTTTTTCCCACACCGGCCTTGTTCGGCGTAATGGCTGTCACCAGAATCAGATTTCCCTTTTTTACTTTCTCTTCGTCGATACAGCTTAGCGGCACTTTGGCCGTGTATCGTCCGTATGGTTCTAATTGTTCGACAGGCAAGTCGATTGACTCTGCTATCTGTTCGATTCTTTGCAGTTCGATGTCACGTGCAATCTGAATGTCCGATTTCATTCTATTTTATTTTTGAAGTTTGAGAATCCTTTTTTTGTGATGTTTTTATTCGCTGTGTATATAACAAAAAAAGAAGTAATCGGTTGTACGGTCGATGAAAAAGCTTATCTTTCGAACGATTTTTCAGAAAGATTCAAATCATAAAAATGCACTGTTATGGCTGCTAAAGGGAAAAAAAAGAATTTCGTGTTGGACACTAATGTGATGCTGCACGACTATGAATGCATAGAGAAATTTGAAGAAAACGACATCTATATCCCTATCGTTTCGCTCGAAGAATTGGATAAGTTCAAAAAAGGAAGCGAACAAATCAACTTCAACGCACGAGCTTTTGTCCGCCGTCTGGATGAGATATCCGATCAGGATCTGTTCGCGAAAGGGGCTTCTCTGGGAGAAGGCTTGGGGCGAATCTTCGTCAAGATCAATGGCCAATACCACACCAAAGTAAAAGAAGCGTTCGGCGAAAACAAGGCCGACCATCGTATCCTCTCCATCGCTATGACGCTGGCTGATGAGCAGCCCAACATCAAGACTATCCTCGTCACCAAAGACGTGAACCTGCGGATGAAAGCCCGCTCCCTCGGAATGCTCGTAGAGGATTACATCAATGACAAGGTGACTCGAGTAGACCTTTTCGAGAATGCCGAGCCGGAATACGAAGGTGTTGACGGCGATCTGATCGATCGTATTTATGCATCCAAAGACGGCATCGATATAGACGAGTGGGAATTGGGTTCGAAGATCGATCCTAACGACTGCTTCGTGATGAAGAGCGAACGCAACAGTGTATTGGCACGTTACAATCCTTTCACCGGGAAGATAGTCAGGGTTGAGAAAGGACACTATTTCGGGATCCAACCACGCAATGCAGAGCAGACCTTCGCCATGCACATACTTACAGATCCGAATGTAAAGCTCATCGGACTGACGGGGAAAGCCGGTACGGGGAAAACATTGCTGGCTCTGGCAGCAGCTCTCAGTCAGGAACAGTCCTACAAACAAATCCTGCTTGCACGGCCCATCGTCTCATTGGCCAATAAGGACTTGGGATTCCTGCCGGGCGATGAGAAAGCCAAAGTGGCACCATACATGCAACCGCTTTTCGACAATCTGAATGTGATCAAAGGACAGTTGGCTCAAAATAGCAGCGAACTCCGCAGGTTGGACGAAATGCAGAAAACCGAAAAGCTCGTTATCGAAGCTTTGGCATACATCAGAGGACGTAGCGTGTCGGAAACGATATTTATCGTCGATGAAGCACAAAACCTGACTCCTCACGAAATCAAAACGATTATCACCCGTGCAGGAGAAGGTAGCAAGCTGATTTTTACAGGCGACATCGAACAGATCGACTCTCCATACCTCGATGCCCAAAGCAACGGATTGGCCTATATGATCGAAAGGATGAAGGGGCAACCGCTCTTCGCCCATGTCAATCTGATCAAGGGCGAACGAAGCGAGCTGAGCGAATTGGCCAGTGATTTGCTCTGATTCTCCGGTTCCGTTTTTCAAGGAAAACAAAGAGGCCGACACAAACGTCAGCGTACCTTATCCGGATTCCGGTTGACGAAATCTTTCCAATTCTTGACTGCCGATCCGCCCGAACGAGCCATAGGTCCCGACGTCTGAAAGAAGTGGCAGACGGCAGCCGCCAGTCCGTCCGTGGCATCCATTTCAGGTAACATCTGTTCGTCAGGTATTCGTAAATAGCGTTGGAGCATGCCGGCTACCTGCTCTTTGCTCGCATTGCCATTACCTGTAATCGCTTGCTTGATGCGCATCGGAGCATATTCCGTAATAGGAATGTCGCGAGCCAAAGCCGCTGCCATAGCAACACCCTGAGCCCGCCCCAACTTGAGCATACTCTGTACATTCTTCCCAAAGAAAGGTGCTTCGATAGCCATTTCATCCGGTAGGAATTCATCGATCAGACCTGTAATCCTGTCGAATATGCGTTTCAGACGGATATAGTGATTGTCGAATTTTTCCAGACGTATTACCCCCATAGCCATGAGTCGGGGAGTATTCCCCGCGACGTGAAGCATCCCGTAGCCCATCAGTATTGTGCCGGGGTCTACTCCCATGATAATGCGTTCTTTCGGACTCATTCTTTGCTTACAATTCTATTCTTCTCATCATGGTGGCAAAGCCCATGACCCTGTTGCCGAACTTCCCGATGAGGGTCGCTATATGTTTTGCCCCCGGGCCACACCAATATTCATCGATATCAGTCAATTGGTCTGCGAAGAAATGGAGAGCCAGCGATACGCCTTCTTCCTGTGCTCCCTTTTCGATGCGGTGTAGGGCAGGGGAATGCATAGATCCGTCGGAGACAACCGATGGGATGAAAGTCGAACGAAGATAGTCGATCAATGTCTCCTCTACGGCAGCCTCCGTTACCCACGTTATATTGTACAAAACCATTCTGTGTATTCCTTTCAGAGATAACGCAAAGTTATGAAAAACCGCAATGAGCACTTTTCCCTTCAAATATGTGGAACGTTAGAAGCTATAATGCAATCAAAATAAGAAATTGAGATAATTTGACTTTTGATTTGAAAAAAAGAAGTAATTTGCAGGCAGTGCAGCAAATATAGTGGTATGCGGTATCTACCGTAATTGTTTAATCATAAAAAATCATGGTATGAAACATTTCAATTTTATCTCGTTGTTTTCCGCTCTGGCTTTATTCTTTTGTGTGCAAAATACCCTTGCACAACAAAAAACAGAGGAGTTTGCACCTGTGTCGGATTTACGTGCAGAAGCGTACGGCTCTACCGTTTTCCTCCACTGGACTCCGCCGTATGACAATCCGATGATTCCTCTAAGCGAGAGTTTTGAATCAGGTATTCCGGCTATATGGAAGACCATTGACGCAGATGGCGATGGCTATAATTGGATGCATTTGACCAATTTCACGGGACAGAGTGGTCTCTGTGTCTCTTCGGCTTCATACATAGGCGGCGTCGGAGCTTTGACTCCGGACAATTATCTGATAACACCCGAATTAAAACTACCCACAGACGCGTTGGTGGAAATAATCTATTGGGTATGTACTCAAGATCTCACTGCTCCATCGGAGCACTATGCCGTTTATTCCTCTTCTACAGGCAATAATGCTGCTGACTTTGTTAATCTCTTATATGAAGAGACTTTGACTGCCAAACGGATACAATCCCCCGAGTTGATCCACGGAAATCGGACACAAGGTGTTTGGTATCAAAGAAAGGTGGTACTCCCTAACGATACTAAATATGTTGCTTTCCGCCATTTTAATTCCACGGATAATTTCTGGCTCAATTTGGATGAAGTATCTATCCTGTATACCCCTCTTCCCCGAAGAGCTCCGTGTCCGCATCCGGGTGGTTACACTTATTCTGTATTCCGTGATGGACAAAAGATAGCGAGTGGATTGTCGGCATTGGCATATATCGATACGGATGTACCGTATGGGACTCAAGTCTATTGTGTCCAAGTCAATTATCTGCAAGGAGACTCGTATAAAGTCTGCAAAAATATAGTGGTGGCAAATTCTGCAAACATCTATGGGGCGGATAAGCCTTTTGCGTTGACCGTGGTTGGCAAGACCATTGTAGCGAGTGCTATCAAAGGAGAGATCACTCTTTATGACATTCATGGTCGTCTGACAGCTTGCGGACGCGATACGCTTAGGTACAAAGCGGAAAATGGTTTTTACCTCATTAAAATACAGGTAAACGGAACTGTCTATACTGAGAAAATCCAAATCCAATAGCCTTTCTCTCTTAGCAGAGAAGTTCATCAGGTACTTTCTTTGCAGAAATACAGTTTGCCCGACTCTCCGCATAGGAAGAGTCGGGCAATTTTATGAAAGGACGAAAGGTAATAGCCCTGTAAAAGCCTTTATCCTTCAGCATTGAGCATTTGGAGTCGCTTCTCCAGATCAGGGAATTGGCTTTCGGGTAGGAGCGACGTACAGATACGCATCGCTTCGTTGCGCTTGCTGCCTGTCGTTTTTAGCGTGATGGCACACATACCGTAGCGCACAAACTTCTCGATCAACTTGCTGCTATCCATCCCCTTATAACCGACCGTGAAGTAGAATCCGTCAGCCAGCGGTTCATTGCCGTCCTTATCATAGACGATATTGAAGCCGTTGTCAAGGAACATTTTCTTCATGATCCGAGCCTTCCGGCCATATTCGATTACAGAGTCACGGAAGTTATATTCTCCATCGTTGCAGGCTTTGAGCATGGCAGCCATACCCCATTGTGCAGAGTGAGTGGCTCCCGAAGACAGAGCATACAGAGC
Source organism: Porphyromonas gingivalis ATCC 33277 (assembly GCF_000010505.1). GTDB lineage: Bacteria > Bacteroidota > Bacteroidia > Bacteroidales > Porphyromonadaceae > Porphyromonas > Porphyromonas gingivalis. The sequence goes on from NC_010729.1 coordinate 1,241,142, forward strand.
CGATGATGACAATGCCTCGCCGAAACGCAGACGCCCGAATGACTCTTCCAAGTCCGAATACTCACGCTCGTAGAGCTTGCCCGATATCATGAGTACTCCGATGCGCTGACCGGCATAGCTGAATGCCTTGGAGCTGGAGAGAGCCAGTATATAATTGTCCGTGTAGTTGGCTACGGAAGGTTGATAGAGCGGCTCACCCGGATGGGAATAGTCCTTACGGAAATCCATGCCGAAGTATGCCAAGTCTTCTATGACGATAACATCATGTTTGGTCGCCAGCTCACCGATGATGCGCAGTTCTTCGTCCGTCATGCACTGCCAAGTGGGATTGTTCGGGTTGGAGTAGATGATAGAGCAGAACTGTCCTGTCTGCAGATAGCTTTCGAGCTTCTCGCGCAACTTTTCTCCGCGGTATTCGAAGAGGTCGAAGCTTTCGAACTTCTGACCGAGGATGCGACACTGTAGCTTGTTCAGATTGAACCCGGGGTCGATAAAGAGCGTACCGTATTCACGGTTTTTGTGTGTGCGATTGGCCACGAGGAAAGATACGAAGCATCCCTGCATCGAGCCTACCGTAGGTACGCAAGCACGTGCCGGTATGTCGATATTGACAAAGAGTTTGGCAAAGCGCGATGCCTCCTGCTTGAGTTCGGGCAGACCATCCAAATTGGGATAAATCGAAGCTACTCCTTCGCGTAGCTTTTGTATCTCCGTCTCTATACCGATCTGAGGTGCAGGAAGTCCGGGCACACCCATTTCCATACGGCAGAATTTAGTGCCGGTAGCCTTTTCCAGATTGGTCACCAAAGCTACCAGATCTCGGATCGAAGCCATGCCGAGGTCTTTGATGTGCAGTTCGTTTTGCTTTTCACGAATCAGTTTTTCATCGATTGGAAAATTCATCTCTTGATATTTTTTACTGTGTTCTTGAATTTCTTATATCTCTTACTTCGCATCGCTCAGACGAACTACCACGTCTACGGCCGATAGTCTTTCTCCACGTCCCATCAGCGGATTGATGTCCATCTCCTCGATCTCGGGCACTGCAGCCAGCAAACGGGAGATCTTACAGAGCGTATCGGCGATTACCTCGTCGTTGATGCCCTGTTTGCCGCGAATACCGCGAATGATCGGATAGGATTTGAGCGAACGGATCATTTCCAGTGCTTCGTTTTTGCCGAGAGGAGCCAGAGCACAGCGAATATCTTTCATCACTTCCACGAATATACCGCCCAGACCGCAGGTAATCAGATGACCGAATTCGCCCTCTTTCTTTACCCCGATGAAGACTTCCACGCCACTCTCCATCTGTGACACCTGTACCCCTTCAGCACCCTTGATTTGCATCAGCTTGCCAAAGCTCTCTTTTACGCCTTCTTCGGTCGAAACGTTCAGTATTACACCTCCGGCATCGGATTTGTGCGCCAGTCCCATTACTTTCATAGCCAATGGGAAACCGATACTACGTGCTGCATCCAGAGCTTCTGTCTCTGTTGTCACCAGACGTTCTTGCGGGCGAGTGATACCGGTCAAATCCAACAGCTGGAGCATATCGCCGGTTCCGAGCATACCGCTCTTGCCGGCGAGCAGACGGCGGATTTCTGCTGCTTTGGGCAATTCGCTCTCTTCAGTCATTTCGGGCTTGGGCGTTTGGTAGACCTTGCAGATGGCACGTGCCAAAGCCACTTCCTCTTCAAAGAGGATGCCTCCCTGAGCAATGAAACGCTCCATTCCTTCCTTCGCGTTGATCACAGAAGGTAGTACGGCATAGATCGGCTTCTTGCATTTTTTCTGTTGTTCGCGTATCACATCGTAAGCATCGCTCACATCGAAGAGTCCGGGGCTACCGAAAATCACGACCATACCGTCTATCGTGTCCAGATCTTTCTCGCAAGTATCGATCACTTTCGATAATTGCTCTGCTGTTCCCGTAGCGAGAATGTCGATCGGGTTAGCCACGGAAGAACCGTCAAACAGCTCCGACAGTAATGTGCGAGTCTTTTCTTCGGGAATCGGAGGGACGGACATACCTCCATTGGAGAGAGCATCCGTCAGCATAACGGCCGGACCGCCTGCATGTGTGATCACAGCCATATTCTTACCGGTGAGTACCGGATGTTGAAGTACGGCACCCACGGTAGCCAGTTCTTCACGGCTGTAGCAGCGCACTACACCGGCTTTGCGGAAGAGTGCATCTACAGCCACATCGGAGTTGAGCATGGCACCTGTGTGCGAAGCTGCAGCACGTCCCCCGTCTGAAGACGTCCCTGATTTGATGGCCGCAATGCGACAGCCTTTCTGTACCAATGATCTGGCATGTTTCAGGAAGCGTTTCGGTTTGGAGATAGTCTCTATATATAGGAGCAGTGTATGAGAAGAAGTGGCAGCATCGAATGTCTCGTCCAAATGTTCGAGCACATCTTCCACACCCGTTTGAGCAGCGTTGCCGACCGAATATACCGATGAGAAAGAAAGCCCCTTGCTCAGAGCCGACTCCATGATAAATACAGCAGTTGCCCCCGAACCGGAGATAAAGTCGCATCCCTTAGGCGTAAGTACCGGCACCGGAGTGGTAAATACCGATTGGTGCAGCGGATTCATTACGCCGACGCAGTTGGGGCCGATCAGGGTAGCTCCGGCTTCATTGGCCAGTTCGGCCATTTGCCGCTCGAGAGCCTTGCCTTCTGCACCCATTTCGGAGAACCCTGCAGAGAATACGATGATTCCTTTGGTCCCTTTTTCTTTCACCAGCACCTCGATCGTAGGTGGGCAGAAACGTGCAGGAATAGCCAAAATAGCCAAATCTACTTGGGGTAGATCTTTCACATTGGGCACACATTCCACTCCTTGTACGTTAGACACTTTCGGATTTACACCCAATACACGACCCTGAAACGAGCCGTTCAGAATGTTTTGTAATACTTTTCCACCGGGTTTTGTCACATCTTGCGACGCACCGATCACCGCAATAGTACGCGGTTCGATTAGTTGAGGAGTTATCATTATGTAATGCTTTAAGAAATCAGGTTTGAACCCTTTTCCGCAAAGAAAGAGAGGCGGGATATTACAGTCTGATGGATTCCCCTCTTTTTGCGGGCTCACAATATTACATCCTTTTTCCTACACAACGAAATAATTTTGTTGTGAAAAACAAGCAAAAACACTGAAAATTACCTACGTCATCTACCGGGGGGGCTTTGCCTGCCTTTCTCTGCTGACGGATGCTTACAGGCGCCGGATCGTGGGTCATTGCCTGCATCCGACCTTGGAGGTGAAGGGCTGCTTAAGTGTCCTGCATCAAGCTTTTGATTTCCATCGACAACGCCGAATCGATACGACTTTTTTCAGTACACGTCATAGATTGTTTACGTTCGGAAAATTTCTTTATTCGTGACTCGAAAAACGTGGCGCGGGAAAATTTTGCTTTTGGCGCGAGAAGTAAAATTTTTACGCGCCAGAACGAAAAAAATCTCGCGCCACTTCTTCCGAAAAACACGAGCCGCAGATGTGTAAAAACTCGCACAGAAAAAGTTGATGTGGGTATAAAAAGAAGAAGAGAGAGGAGGAGAGCCCCGATATCCGATAAAACTACTCATCGGATACCTTCCGAAAACATAAATATCGGATCTGCATCAATAGTGTCCTAAAAGTCCGTTTTTGGCAATAGGAGACCTTTGCACGGCGATAGGTGTGTATTTTGTTTATTAATTCATTGTATAATAGGGAGTTATTTTGTATATTTGAGCATTAAAAACAGCATAATATTCCTCCCATGGCATACCAATCCAAGAATACCGATGAGCATGTAACATTTGCAGACGCACTCCTTTCAAAGCGTTATCGCAAAGCACAAAACGACTTCCTCAATCAGGTTGACACGCTTATCGATTGGCGTCCGATCAGGACGCTGATCAACAAGAAATACACGAAGCGACAAAATGCCATCGGCGCCCCGGCTTATGACGTGATTCTCTTATTCAAGATGTTGCTTTTGGAGACATGGTACAACCTCAGTGATTGTGCTTTGGAGGAGCGCATCAATGATTCAATCACCTTTTCCCGATTCTTGGGGCTGAAGATGGAAGAGGTATCTCCCGACCACAGCACCATCAGTCGATTTCGTTCGGCACTGACAGAGTTGGGTCTCATGGACAAACTATTGGCGCAGTTTAACAAACAACTTTCCCGCCATCACATTTCGGTAAGGGAAGGGGTGCTTGTGGATGCAAGCCTTGTGGAGACGCCGCATAAACCCAACGGAAGCATTACGATTGAAGTCGCAGACGACAGAGAAGACAATCGGAGCGAGGCGGAAAAAGAGGCAGAGGAGGATTATCAAAAACAGGTTGTCCGTCAACGTAAAGGGACGGATGAAGAAGCCCGTTGGGTGTACAAACAAAAGCGTTATCACTACGGATACAAAAAGCATTGTCTGACCAATGTTCAAGGCATTGTTCAAAAGGTGATAACGACAGCAGCGAACCGCAGTGACACAAAGGAGTTTATTCCGCTATTGGAGGGTGCAAACATACCTCAAGGCACAGCCGTCTTGGCGGACAAAGGATATGCTTGCGGGGAAAATCGTTCCTACCTGCAAACCCATCACCTTCAAGACGGCATCATGCACAAGGCACAACGCAACAGGGCATTGACCGAGGAAGAGAAGCAACGAAACAAAGCAATCGGTCCGATACGGAGCACCATCGAACGCACCTTTGGCAGTATTCGCCGGTGGTTTCATGGCGGACGATGTCGATACCGGGGACTTGCCAAGACCCATACTCAAAACATTCTTGAAAGCATCGCCTTTAATTTATACAGAACGCCGGGGATAATTATGTCCTCATCCGTAGGATAAGGCATAACCCCCCTTGAGGAGCTCGTACAAGTAGCTCCTCAAAGGGGGGATTTACAACTACTTTCACTCCTTACTGCCACCCCTTTCACTCGCTCCTTTTATGCCAAGAACTCCTCTTCCCTCCATCTCCTTATTTTTCAAAGGTCTCAATAGATAAGGAGAGGAACTTCCCGGTGTCTCTCCTTCGTTGTGTTATCAGAGTCTCCTTGGACCAATAATATAAGCCTGCTTGCCCAAGTTGTTCGCTTGTAGCCTCGCCCCTTGATTAAGAATCTCTCGGCAGAGTTCCAAGTAGACAAGCACAGCAATCCTATTTACTACAAAAACAACATACGATTTTCTTCAGTACAGGTCATTTCGATAATTTGTGTCTATATTTGACAGTAGTAGCACGAATTTTCCATTGGGAAAAAAGAGTGCTGTGGCGTTTAATTAGAGATACTAACTCATGTATGGGAACTCTCTGTAGATATGCAATCTAAGTTTGCAATACCAAGGCGGACAGATCTCATCAAAAACAAAGCGTATTATGAAGAAATTTATTCAGGACTTCAAAGCGTTTGCTCTTAAGGGTAACGTAGTGGACATGGCTGTCGGTGTGATCATCGGTGGCGCATTCGGAAAGATCGTCACCTCCTTGGTGAACGACATCATGATGCCTCCCATCAGTTTGCTGACGGGTGGGGTCAACTTCACAGATCTGAAATTGGTATTGAGCAAGGCTGTCGTCGAAGGCGGAGAGGTCGTGAAACCGGAAGTGTCATGGAACTATGGCAATTTTATCCAGACTACAGTGGACTTCCTGATTTTAGCTTTCGTGATCTTCCTGATGATCAAAGCTATCATGGCTGCCAAGAGGAAAGAAGAAGAGGCACCTGCAGCTCCTGCTCCTACGCCACCTGAAATCGAACTGCTTACAGAGATTCGCGATTTGCTCAAGAAACAATAAGCACAGTAGTCTCCCCTACTCTTGGCCGCAAATGGCGAGGATATACCTCCGACCGGCCGGCCGGGAATGGGTGAGAAATAAAGAGAAACCACTACCCACAACTATCGAATATGGGGCATGCACGCTCTGCCGATAGTTTGAGTAATGGTTTCTTTGTTTTTCCGTTTACTCTTTGATAATAAGCGTTCCGATTGAAGAAAAGTGTCCGTAATAAGTGCATTATATACATTTCTTTTCTATTTTTGTGGTCGCTCAGCGGCTTACATCCCGATGACCTTTGGACGCCTACCACTCATGCACCGGCAGACGTTCGGAGCAGCCGATGTTAACCTCCGGCAGTTTAATTTAGAAAATCACATTCAAAAAGAATCTAAGCAATGATTATTGGCATTCCAAAAGAGATTATGCACGGCGAAAACCGTGTGTCGGCTACCCCTGAAACAGTGGCCAAATTTGTAGCAGACGGGTTCAAAGTTCTGTTTGAAAAAGGAGCAGGAGAAGGTGCTCAGTATCATGACGAAGAATATGCCCAGGCAGGTGCTACGCTGGTAGACGGAGCTAAGGCCGTTTATGACGGTGCCGAAGTGATCCTCAAGGTAAAAGAGCCTTTGTTCAACGAACAGCTCAATACGCACGAAGTAGAGCTGATGCGCAAAGGTCAGTATCTGATCACATTCATTCATCCGGCTTCACCGGTGAACCACGAAATGGTACGCAATCTGGCCAAACAGGGTGTTATCTCGCTGACTCTCGATGGTATCCCCCGTATCTCACGTGCACAAAACCTCGACGCACTGACTTCGATGAGTACTTGTGCCGGCTACAAAGGTATCCTGATGGCTGCCGAAGACTTCGCCAGCTTCATCCCGATGATGGGTACGGCTGTCGGTATGATTCCGCCCGCCAAAGTAATGGTGATCGGTGTGGGTGTGGCTGGCTTGCAGGCTTTGGCTACGGCTAAGCGTCTGGGAGCCATCACTTATGCTGCCGATATTCGCCCTGCAGCTGCCGAACAGGCTCAGAGCTTGGGAGCCAAGATCGTGGATACGACCGTTCCTGCCGAACTGGCTATCGCCGAAGGCGGATATGCCAACAAATTGCCCGATGATGTACTGGCCAAAGAACGCGAAGCCCTCAAGGCCACCATTCAGGATATGGATATCGTATTCTGTAGCGCATTGATCCCGGGCAAGGTAGCTCCGATCATCATCACGGAAGAAATGGTGAAGGGTATGAAGCGCGGCTCCGTAATCGTGGACATCTCTATCGACCAGGGCGGTAACTGCGAAATCACGCCGAAGGGAACCAAGGAAGTGAAGCACGGAGTGATGATCCAAGGTATCAAGAACATCCCCGGTATGCTTCCGAAAAGCTCTACTTGGATGTTCGCACAGAACATGTACAATCTAATGAAGTACCTCACAAAGAACGGTCGGATCGAATTGGATATGAACGACGAAGTTTGCAGCAAGATCCTCGTTACTCGCGACGGCGAAATCAAACACGCCGGTACTCGTGAAGCAATGGGTCTGTAATCGAACTGTTCCTACATCTTAATATCAAGAGCCAAGGAACGACCCCTCTCAAGTGGCCGTCCTTTGGCTCTTACTCATTTGAGCTAATACACCAATCACTCATATAATAATGAATCCGATCATTCTTATCATCGTGCTGATAGCTTCCACGCTTATCGGCTACAAGCTGATCAGCAATGTGCCGAGCTTGCTGCATACTCCGCTGATGTCGGGTATGAACGCTCTCTCCGGAGTAACCGTAATCGGAGCTATTGCAGCTGCCGGATTATCTTTCAAGTTCGGGCATGACGGCAAACTCATCCTCGGCCAAATCTTCGGAGGACTGGCCATCATCCTCGCTACCATCAATGTGGTGGGAGGTTTCGGTGTCACGCACCGCATGCTCCGTATGTTTAGCAAGAAAAAGAAAGGAGGCGACCAATGAGTCCTACCATCTATTATATACTCTGCGTCCTCCTCTCTCTGATGGTATTGGGGGGAATATCGATGATGAGCCGTGTGAAGACTGCCGTCATGGGCAATACCCTCAGTGCAGTGGCCATGTTGGGCGGTATCATCCTTACCCTTGTTTACAATGAGATCTTGCCTGCCTGGTCGGTTTATATCTTCCTGATTATCGGTGCCGGTATCGGTTGGACGATGGCACAGCGTGTCAAGATGATACAGATGCCTCAGATGGTGGCCTTGCTTAACGGTGTCGGAGGGGCTGCTTCCGCTCTCGTGGGGATTTTGTCTCTCGCAGCTATAGGAATCAATCCGAATAATAACACGGCTGCCGACTATCCGATCTTTTCGCAAGCTACCGGTATGCTGGCACTGACTGTCGGTATGATTACCCTCGTAGGTAGCCTTATCGCCGCCGGTAAGCTACACAAACTACTGCCTCAGAGACCGGTGATATGGCCTAACCACTCGATGTTTACCTCTTTGCTACTGATCCTGACCGTGGGATTCGTGGTGCTCGGTTCTGTTTCTATCGAAGGGTTTCCCCTCTTCTGGGCTATCATCGGAGGGCTGTTTTTCTCCTCTCTCTTCGGTTTGTTCTTCTCTATCCGTGTCGGTGGAGCGGATATGCCTATTACCATTTCGCTACTGAACTCCCTTAGCGGTGTGGCCGGAGCCATTGCCGGTATGGCTGTGGGCGATATTCTGCTCGTAGCCGTAGGAGGTATTGTCGGTGCCAGTGGTCTGTTGCTGACGCAGATTATGTGCCGCGCCATGAACCGCAAGCTCATGTCCATTCTGATGGCTTCGGGAGCAAAAGCAACACCTGCCGCTACAACGCCGACTACTGCTTCAAAACAAGAAAAAGGAGAGGTTGCCGCTCCTACTCCCATCAAAGCAGAGAAGACAGCCGGTAGCGTGCTACGCGATGCCAAGCGAGTCATCATCGTACCCGGTTACGGTATGGCATTGGCTCAGGCACAGCACCAAGTAAGACAGCTGGCCGATAAACTTACGGCTAACGGTACGGAAGTTCGCTATGCCATCCATCCGGTGGCGGGTCGTATGCCCGGACACATGAACGTACTTCTGTGCGAAGCCGATGTGCCCTATGACCAACTCTTCGAGATGGATGCCATCAACGGAGACTTCGCTCAGACGGATGCCGTGGTAGTAATCGGTGCCAACGACGTAATGAACCCTGCCGCCCGCAATGCTGAGGGTACGCCTATATACGGTATGCCCGTGCTGAACGTGGACGATGCTCCCGAAGTAATCATTTGCAACTTCGACCTGAAACCCGGTTATGCAGGTGTGGACAATCCGCTCTATACGCGAGCAACGGGTGTATTCCTCAAACTCGGAGATGCCAAGGAATCTCTGGCAGAGATCATGAAGGAAATGGATGCCACAAGCGATACGGCAGCTACTGCTGCTCCTGCCAAAGCAGAGAAGACAGCCGGCAGCGTACTGCGCGATGCCAAGCGAGTCATCATCGTACCCGGTTACGGTATGGCATTGGCTCAGGCACAGCACCAAGTAAGACAGCTGGCCGATAAACTTACGGCTAACGGTACGGAAGTTCGCTATGCCATCCATCCGGTGGCGGGTCGTATGCCCGGACACATGAACGTACTTCTGTGCGAAGCCGATGTGCCCTATGACCAACTCTTCGAGATGGATGCCATCAACGGAGACTTCGCTCAGACGGATGCCGTGGTAGTAATCGGTGCCAACGACGTAATGAACCCTGCCGCTCGCAATGCTGAGGGTACGCCTATATACGGTATGCCCGTGCTGAACGTGGACGATGCTCCCGAAGTAATCATTTGCAACTTCGACCTGAAACCCGGTTATGCAGGTGTGGACAATCCTCTCTATACGCGAGCAACGGGTGTATTCCTCAAGCTCGGAGATGCCAAGGAATCTCTGGCAGAGATCATGAAAGAAATGGATGCCACAAGCGATACGGCAGCTACTGCTGCTCCTGCCAAAGCAGAGAAGACAGCCGGCAGCGTACTGCGCGATGCCAAGCGAGTCATCATCGTACCCGGTTACGGTATGGCATTGGCTCAGGCACAGCACCAAGTAAGACAGCTGGCCGATAAACTTACGGCTAACGGTACGGAAGTTCGCTATGCCATCCATCCGGTGGCAGGTCGTATGCCCGGACACATGAACGTGCTTCTGTGCGAAGCCGACGTGCCCTATGACCAACTCTTCGAGATGGATGCCATCAACGGAGACTTCGCTCAGACGGATGCCGTGGTAGTAATCGGTGCCAACGACGTAATGAACCCTGCCGCTCGCAATGCTGAGGGTACGCCTATATACGGTATGCCCGTGCTGAACGTGGACGATGCTCCCGAAGTAATCATTTGCAACTTCGACCTGAAACCCGGTTATGCAGGTGTGGACAATCCGCTCTACACACGAGCAACGGGTGTATTCCTCAAACTCGGAGATGCCAAGGAATCTCTGGCAGAGATCATGAAAGAAATGGACATCGCATAGCTGTAAGCGACATCCATTCCAATATAAACGAAAAGGACTGTCAAAGGAGCTTGGAGCTCTTTGGCAGTCCTCTTTCTTTTGGCATTCACCCAACCTTACCGGACTAAATGATCATTGAGGAATCCACTCGCAAATATCGAAAAGATCAATGATTGCCTTTCAGAAAAGCTATCGGGAAATTGGGATCGATACGCATCGTCAGTTCCAAGGCGTGGCTCATCGCAAAACGATCCGAAGGCTGGAACCATACCCGAGCAACAGCCGCCAACGAAACACTTCGTGCCATCCGCCACGAATAGTCGGCATAGAGACGAATATAATCGCCCCAACCGTTCGTAAGAGGCTGTTTGTCATACGTCAGGGAATTGGCGAAAGGTGCAGCAAAGGGAGAAACGTAATGCCTGCCGTACCAATAGTCGGTACGAAAAGCGAAGTGCTCCAAGTCCATTCCGAGAGAAAGATAACCGCCCCACCCTCTTTCGTAAGGAAAGTATCCTCCGCTTGACAAGGCTGCCACACCATAAGCAGATCCCCAAATCTGCATGGGTTTGTCGGTACGAGGGCAATACGAAAGCTTAAGTCCGACAGCTCCATTGACCCATGTATGCACGGTATCCTGCTGCGCCCAGTTGTATTCCCCGCCGCGATGCGTGGCAATAGCCTGCAAGGGCAGTTCGAGTCGCCATTTGCCTTCACCCGATAACAATTTGGAAGTAGTGGACAAGCCAAAGACAAACGACTCCTGATGATTGTCATTTTTGAAAATCATGCTCATCCAATTGACCCAAACATCCATTCGGAAACGTGTCCAATCACCCCGAAATTGCACACCGGCTTCAGGATCAGCCGTCAAATCCAACTCAGGATTGTAGATCGGTTCGATCAGTCCGTGAGCCGTACCACCGGCTATATTGCCCAGCATGAGAGCAGTCGTGGCCGTCGGCTTCAGCATGGCCTGTACATAAGGCAGGATACGCAAGCGTACATAGTCGTTATAGTCCGTCCAATAAGGTAAATCGGAATAAGCGATACCGGCCGGATAGCGACTTGCCCCCCAGTAGTTCAGGGTAGATACTCCGAGCGAAAGCTTCACACCATGTGCTGCCGGCAGCGAGTAAGAGGCAAAAGCGGAAACCCGTGCACCCGGCAACGTATAACCTTTGACCGAACGTGCATTGTATTCATTGTTCCGAAAGAAAAGCGTACTTCGGATCGATGCCGAGAGTTCGTTCGGACGAATGCTGTCCGTCTCCGGTCGCTCTCCCGCCATGGAATAATAATGCTGCCCGCTAAGCACAGCAGGCAGCATCACAATCAAAGCGATAATAATGGCAGAGAATCTCATCCTTTCACCAAATCCTTCATACCGCCCAAGGCACCGAGCATACCGGTAGCCTCGAACGGGAGGTAAACGGTCTTGGTCTGATCGCCCTTGTTGATGTCCTTGAGCGTTTCGATATACTGCATGGCGATGAGGTATTGGGTCGGATTGGCACCACTACCGGCTACTGCTTCGCTGATCTGGCGGATAGCTTCGGCCTCTGCCTTGGCCACCAATATCTTAGCCTCTGCCTCAGCTTTGGCTCTGAGAATCTTGGCCTGCTTCTCTCCCTCAGCGTGGTTGATGGACTCCTGCATCTTACCCTCCGATTCGCGTATCAAAGCCTCTCGCTGTCCTTCGGCCTGGAGGATTTGAGCACGCTTGTCACGCTCGGCACGCATCTGCTTCTCCATGGCATCACGAATATCACGCGGAGGATTGATGTCCTGCAGCTCCACACGGTTTACCTTCACGCCCCATTTGTTGGTGGCTTCGTCGAGGATTTCGCGCAGCTTGCTGTTGATGGTATCGCGACTGGTCAGCGTCTGATCCAAATCCATCTCCCCGATCACGTTACGCAGACTTGTCTGAGTCAGCTTCTCGATGGCATCCGGCAAATTGGAAATCTCATACATGGCACGCATGGGATCCACGATCTGGAAATAGAGAATAGCATTGATCTCCGTCACCACATTGTCACGCGTGATCACACTCTGGCGAGCAAAGTCGTACACCGTTTCGCGTAGGTCGATACGGGTATCGTCCTTGAACTGCACCACATTCTGTCCGGAGGGTAGTGTATAAGCGATGCGCTTGCGTATGGGACGGGGTTTGTCGATAAAGGGGATGATGATACTGACTCCCGAACTAAGCGTACGATAGTACTTGCCAAGTCGTTCGATGATCATCGTCTCGGACTGCTGCACGATCTTCAAGCCATTGGCAATAATGGCTATCACAAGAATGATCAGAGCCGCAAGGATAAATCCTGTTGCTGTCATAATGAAATAAGTTTTATGTTGGATTATTATTGTTTGTCGTTGCCAAGAACCACTACATTCAGGACAATGCTTTCGTAAGATACGATTTCCACACGCATACCCTTTTCTATCACCTCCCCTGTCAGTGAGCGAGCCGTCCAAACATCTCCATCCACAGCCACGCGTCCTTTGTCCGTCGTCGGATCTATGGTTTCCGTCACCAGCACTTTCCGCCCTACAAGGGCATCCGCTCCCGTGGACACATGCGGCAGAGCCTTCTGTGCCCTCTTCTGCATAAAAGGTCTGAGCAGGAAGAGCGAGAGCAGCGAAGCCACGATAAAAAAAACGGTCTGCCACACAATAGACAACCCCAAGGCCGCCGGTATAATGGCAGCAAAAGCTCCCATACCGAAACAAGCCAAGAAGAAACCCGGGGTAAAAATCTCAAAAACAAAGAGCAGGATACCTGCTATCAGCCACCATTGCACAGGGGTAATCGATTCGAATAACATAGTTCTTTGAAACGTTTCTTAGAAGTATCTGATTTCAAAAGCCGGTCCCAAATTCGAAACCATGCTCTACAAAGATAAAGAAAAGGCGATGTGTACTGAAAAATGACATCATCACCGTCCGTCTTCACGTGTCTCTTTCTATTATAAGAAATGATGCTTCAAATACGACAAGGGGAGTCGAGGTCGTCGATCTGCTATTGAGTCTGAACTTCCCAAACAAGGGGGGAAACGAATTTTGAAGACGCAAAACAGGGAAAATTTCTAAGGTCGTTCTCATTTTACTTTAATTGGCCATAATGCACTGATAATTAGCATGTTGTAATGAGCACCGTACGCCTACGCTGGTCTCCTGCATCGTGCAGGAAGGCGTCGTACGCCTACGCCGGTCTCCTGCATCGTGCAGAAAGGCATCGTACGCCTACGATCGTTTTTCAATCTCTGCACGGGCTGTCATCACAGCCGACATGGTCCGGAGTTCATGGCCTTCGATAAAAATCATATCGATATTCACCGGTAAATGGAAAACATGAAATATGACAGGCAACGTGAAGTGGACTACTCCATCATAACACTGAAAAACGGAAATACGATAACAGTTCGTCGTAAGCCTGTAATTGGTCTGGGGACATTCCACAAATACAGTGCAGTATCTTGGAAAATCAGCAAATTGTTTATGTACAAGGGTTCCGCTTCGTGAGATGAAAAAGGGTATGAGAGATAAAAAGTTGCAGTCCAGAAACTATAGAGGGCAATCCCGACTTATTCGGAGCAAAACAGGGACGCAGATCCCATGCAACGACGAGCCATGCTGTGCTCAATGAGAGCGGATTGTAAGAAAACGATTTTGTAATTTTCAATCGTAAGTGCAACACTTTCTACAGAAAAATTCCCGACGAGGTTAGCCTCGTCGGGGAATAAAATCAATCGTTTGATTTCGTGTTGCATTTATCATATTAAGGGTTTGGACAAAGAAAGAGAAGAGACATTCTGCGCTATCTTTGCTTGCAGATGATAGATTTATTTCAGATCGATACAGGATCTTCTCTGCTTCTACCATTCGCAGATGAAGGTATTCGCGCAGGATTTCCCTCTCCTGCACAGGACTATATGGATATTGCCATTGACCTGAATCATGAGTTGATAACTCACCCATACAGCACGTTCTACGGAAGGGTAAAGGGCAATTCAATGGAAGATGCCCATGTGTTCGACGGCGATATTCTTGTTATAGACAAGTCCCTTGAAGCGCGGGATGGCGATATGGCTGTCTGCTTTTTGGATGGAGAATTTACCCTGAAAACAATCCGCATCAAATCGGAAGAGATTCTACTCGAACCGGCCAACCCCGACTATCCTACCATACATGTATCGGCAGACAACGATTTCGTCATCTGGGGCATCGTAACCTATTGTATTCACAAAACAAGAAGATGATCGGCCTATGTATGCCCTCTTAGACTGCAACAACTTCTTCGTCAGTTGCGAAAGGGTGTTCGACCCCTCGCTCCGAAACAGGCCGGTCGTTGTCCTCTCCAATAACGATGGTTGTATCATCGCTCGCAGCAATGAAGCCAAAGCATTGGGGATAGGGATGGGACAACCTTTCTTCAAGGTGCAGGACTTGATTCGTCGGCACAATGTGGCATTCTTCAGCTCGAACTTCATTCTCTACGGCGATATGTCCCGACGAATCATGTCGCTTGTATCGGAACTTGCACCTCGGATGTCGATCTATTCGATAGACGAGTGTTTCATGGATTTGAGAGGAGTGAAAGATTATATGTCGCTATGCCACATGATAGTCGATAGAGTCCGCCAATGTACGGGTATACCGGTAAGTATAGGTGTAGCCGATACGATGACCCTGTCCAAAGTGGCAGACAAATATGCCAAGAGGTATGCAGGTTACAAGGGCGTATGCGCCATAGACTCCGAAGAAAAGAGGAGAAAGGCTCTGCAAATGTTCGATGTAAGCGATGTATGGGGAATAGGGCGCAGACTATCTCGCAAGCTATACTATTATGGTATCAATACGGCAGCCGACTTTGCTTCGATGAGAGAAGGTCGGGTATATCATTTGGCCGGCACTTCGGGCGTCAGGACATGGCAGGAGCTTAGGGGCGAAGCCTGCATAGAGATGAAATTGCCACAGCCTCGCCAAAGTGTCTGCACCACGCGCTCTTTCGGCCATCCATGCCGAGATTTTGACTCCCTTCTCAGGCATTTGGCTGTTTTCGCCGATAGTTGCTGTACGAAGATACGTGAAGAAAAAAGCAGGGCACGCCGTTTGAGTATCTTTATAAGCTGTAGCCGATTTGATCAGGAGAACGACTATTCCGGCCGGAATGAGATGCTCCTTCCCGTAGCTACTTCTGACCCTTCAGAACTGATCCCAAAGATTCGCACCCTGCTACAAGAGATTTATCGGCCAAATCTGCCCTACAAACAGGCAGGAGTGATCTTGTCCGACTTGGTAGCGGAGGCCTATCAGCTCAATCTTTTCGACCCGATCGATCGCATGCGGCAGGAGCGTTTCTTATCCTCTGTGGATGCGATCCGCCAGCGTTTCGGAAGAGATAGTCTGACCGTTGCTACCCAAGAAACAGAAGCTATAGCATCTGTCTCTTCGATCAAGCATCGTTCGCGCAGATATACGACCGATATGAACGAGGTCATAGATGTCGTTCTGCCCGATCAGCGAAAAAGCGGAGAAAAAAATCGACGACCAACAGCCGGTAAGGAGAAGCCGATCGAGAGACCTCTTGCAAATACCGACTGCAAACCGCCGATTATACGATTATAATTATAGCTTTAGGCCAGGAAGTAAACCATCAGACCTACGACCACCACATAGAAGAGAGCATAAGGAATGGCAGAACGGAGGATGCTGCCTTCCTCGCCCTGTTGGTTGCAAGATGCCGTAGCAATGGCAATGCTCTGTGGCGAAATGATCTTTCCACCCGTAGCTCCTGCCGTATTGGCTGCAGCCAGCCACTGGGTATCCACACCGATCTGATGAGCTACTCCTGCCTGCAACTTGCCGAAGAGGATATTGGACGAAGTATCGCTACCTGTGACAAAGGTTCCTACGGCACCTATGAGCGGAGCAAACAGGGGATAGAGCGTTCCGGTGGCCTCGGCCAATGCCGTAGCGATGACAAGTATCATTCCGCTATAAGTCATGATGGCACTCATTGCTACAAGACTGATGATGGTGACACCGCTTTTCCTCAGCCCGATAATGGTTTTCCCCAAAATGGCGAATAGCTTTCCGGCTGAAACTCCCTGTACCAAGCCTCCGATAAAAGCTCCGAGGAAGAGCATAAGACCGGCATTGCTAAGCCAGCCGAAATTGAACGTCTTACCATCATGGTAGATAGGCAGAGCTATTTTTGATACCAGATTGGACTTGAGGAAATCGCTTACGGGACCACTCACCGGGCTGGCCAGCACAATGAAGAATAGAATAAAGAGATAGACGCTCCATGCTTCGAAAATCTGCTTGCCGCTGTACTTCTCAGGAGCCACAGACGTATCTGCAGCTTTCTTGGCCGTCAATTTGGCAAAGGTGATAATGACGATAATAGCGACAATACTACCGAATATAGCCGGCGTTTCTGCTCCCAGATAGCGTGCCGAAGCATACTGCACTGCCAAAGAAACACCTCCTACCAGCAAGGCAAGAATGATATTCTTGGGCTGGCTCTTGGCACTCCTGTCCGTCAGGAAAAGAATGATGTATGGAATGATGAACATCAGTACAGAAAGTTGGAGTACAACGTGTGCACTGATGGCCTGAATCTCTCCAGCTGTGGCCACACCGTTGGCCGCTATCTCATTGGCCAATGTCGTTACAGGTACTCCTACTGCACCGAAACCCGTAGCTACACTATTGGCTATCAGACTGACCAATGCGGAGAACCCGGGTTTAAATCCCAGACTGATAAGGATGGCTGCCGGTATAGCTACTGCCGTACCAAAACCGGCCATTCCTTCAAGGAGACCTCCGAATCCCCATACAAGCAATAGGACTTGGATGCTTTTGTCCTGGCTTATGCCGGTAAATTGTTTCTTGATGATCTCGATTTTACCGGATTCGAGTAGTACATTATAGCTGTATATAGCCATCAAAATGATAATCAAAATAGGGAAGATAGCCTTGAGGGCACCTTCCACAAAAGCCCATCCGACACCTGTCTGGGTAAAATCTGTAGGGGCAAATCCGAGGGCAGGAGCTGCGAATAAAGCTACCAATGCTGCACAAACAAGTGCCAGAACAGCACTCTTGTCACCCGCCATCCTAAGCCCAAGCATCAAAACGATGAGGAGAACGATGGGTAGAATCGAGAGAATAACATCCATGATCGATTGTTTTTAGTGTGTATTGAGATTGATATCTACGCAAAGAAAATAAAAAACCATTGCCCTCGCATCATTTAATGACATCCGATATAATCTTTGAGGACAGGAATGTAATAGCTCCCGAAATAGATAAAGACAATGTGATTCGGCCAACTATTTATCCAATAAAATAGTGATAGGAAAAAGGCATATACAAACGTCCACAAGGCGTAGTGAGAAGACATACGCCTGCATGAGTCGATCCCGAATATGGCTGTTTTCATTGAAAACTCTATCTTTGCGCATGGGAGTATTAATAACTCAAACAGAAAAAAGATGAATAAGATGGTTGTTTTGGCAGCCGCCATAGGTATGACGGTTGCATTCGGCTCATGCAAATCCAAGCAAAGTGCCTACCGCCAAGCTTACGAGCAGGCCAAAGAACGTGAGATTGCCCAAGCTGAAGACAAGGATATGGAAACTCGTCCGATAGTTTCTAAACCGGCTACCAATGTACAAATCCGTCAAGAAAAGCTCTCTGCTTACAGTGGGGAAGATGCTTCTCGATTGGATCGGTTCAGTGTAGTGGTAGGCAGCTTCCGCAATGCAACGAATGCTCGTTCTCTGAAAGAACGCTTGGAATCTGAAGGTTATACCCCTATTTTGGCAGAAAACGAACAGGGGATGCTACGTGTAATCGTAGCCAGCTTCCCTTCACGCGAAGAGGCCATCGCTGCCCGTGAGGCCGTCAAGGAACGCTATGCCCCGAATTTTCAGGATGCATGGCTGCTTGAGCGTGCTAACTAATGGACATCAGACAAGACTATCCACTCTCCAAGCGCAATACATTCGGTATTGCAGCCCGGACAGATTGGTGGATCGACTACACATGCGACGCCGATATTGATCGGTTGGTGAAAGACGAATTCTTTCAAGAATGTCGCGTACAAACTATTGGCGAGGGGAGCAATCTGCTCTTCCTCGCTAATTTTCATGGTATACTGCTTCATTCCGAAGTAAAGGGTATCACCGAACTGCACAAGGATCAGGACAGCATTCTTTTGCGTGTAGGGTCGGGTATGGTATGGGACGACTTCGTCGCTTATGCCGTAGAGAATAACTATTATGGTATAGAGAACCTCTCTCTCATTCCGGGCCAAGTGGGAGCATCGGCTGTCCAAAACATCGGAGCCTATGGAGTAGAAGTATCTCAGCTGATCGAGGCGGTTCATGCTCGTCATTACCGAACAGGAGAATCCCGTGTATTTCGCAATGAGGACTGCCGATACGCGTACAGATACAGTATCTTCAAAGAACCGGACTATGCCGAATGGGCTATTATGTATGTGGACTATCGTCTACGTCTGAGGCCCTCTTTTTCACTTGAATACAAAGCCTTGGCCAAGGTTTTGGAAGAAGAACGAATCACCCCTACCCTACAATCGATTCGAGATACGGTCATACGCATCCGCAATTCCAAATTGCCCGATCCGGCCACAATAGGCAATGCGGGCAGCTTCTTCGTAAATCCGGTGGTATCCGCCGAGAAATTCAATACCCTGCAAACCGAATATCCCTCCATACCAAGCTATCCCCAACCGGATGGCAGCGTGAAAGTTCCGGCCGGATGGCTGATCGAGCAATGCGGATACAAAGGGCATCGCTCCGGTGCAGTAGGTGTCTATGAGCATCAGGCTTTGGTCTTGGTGAACTATGGCGGAGCTACGGGCACTCAGGTGGGAGCTTTGGCAGAAGAGATCATAGGCAATGTCCGACAGAAATTCGGAATCACTCTCCATCCGGAGGTCAAATACATTTTATAATATCAAGAAGCAAGCCTTTTGCCCCCATGCGTTGCATATTATTAGGCTCAGGCACCAGCACCGGCGTCCCCGAAGTCGGCTGTCATTGTAGGGTATGTCGTAGCAAAGACAGGCATGACAAGCGCACCCGTACTTCTCTTCTTATAATCACGGATGCAGGGAAACGAATCCTCATCGACTGCAGCCCGGACTTTCGCCAACAAGCTCTGTTTGCCGGCATCGATTCGCTCGATGCCGTTTTGCTGACTCACGAACATTTTGACCACATCGGTGGACTCGACGATCTGCGCACCATCTGTTGGCATCGCGAACTTGCTGTCTATGCTGAACAGAATGTATTGGACTCCATACGCGACAGGCTGCACTATGTATTCCGCAAAAATCCTTATCCGGGCACTCCTCTACTGAAACTATGCGAAGTAAAACCCGATATGCCGTTTCAAGTGGCAGACCTGACGGTAGAGCCTCTTCGAATAATGCATGGCAGGTTGCCGATACTCGGATATAAAATAGGAAAGATGGCTTTCCTTACCGATATGAAGGATATAGCAGCAGAAGAAATCGAGTGCCTGAAAAGCTGTCGACTTCTTTTTATCAACGGGCTTCGCTACCGAAAGGAACATCCTTCGCACCAGACCATAGAGCAAGCTATTAACACAATAGGACAAATCGGTAATCCGGAAAGTGTCCTGATTCACCTCTCCCACCATGCACCCCTGCATCAGGAACATTTGGAAATTCTTCCTCCACATATCCATTCGGGATATGATGGCCTGGAAGCTATAATCGACGAAAAGGGGATAAGAATAAAAGACTTCGAACCGCATGTTTCCCGTTCGGAATACCATTATCAGGACTGCGGACGCATCGGTTACGAATCGGCACTGACCCTGCAACGCAAGCTCTTCCATGATGCTGTAGCAGACAAAATGGAAAACAGGGAACCGCAAAATACGCTGCTCTTCTGTGAGCATGAACCGGTTCTAACCTTGGGCAAACACGGTCATGAAGAAAATCTGTTGCTGTCCGAGTCCGAGCTGAAAAGTCGCGACATCCGACTATTTCATATAGAACGAGGAGGGGATATCACCTACCACGGGCCGGGACAAATTACGGGATACCCCATATTCGATCTCGAACAATACGGTATCGGCTTACGCACCTATATCGAAATGCTTGAGCAGTGTATCATCGATCTCATTGCCATATTCGGTCTGAAAGGCGAACGTTCGGCCGGAGCATCCGGCGTATGGCTGGATCCCGATATACCGGGGCGTGCTCGCAAAATCTGCGCGATAGGGGTGAAAAGCAGTCGGCACATAACGATGCATGGCTTTGCCCTCAATGTCAATACGGATCTCGATTACTTCAAACTGATCAACCCCTGTGGATTCTCGGATAGAGGGGTGACTTCTATCAGTCGTGAACTTGGACGCGAGCAGGATTTTATCCTCGTCAAGCAACAACTCGAAGCTGTTTTCCGACGCAATTTCGGCGCTTTATAGCTTTTCTCTTCACACTGCATTTTGACCCATAGACCGAAAAACAAGGGAGAGTACCCCCATTATCCAAATCATATTCGGTATTCTTTTCATCATCGTTCCTTACATTTTATCGTTATACATTCACTCCTGCCTTTGAGGGAGCAGGTAGTCATTCAAATCCTCGTGGTCGGTATCAGAGGAGACCTTTGCAAAATAAGGAGGTGGAGTAAAGAGGAGTTCTTCGCATAAAAGGAGCGAGTGAAAGGGGTGGCGGTAAGGAGTGAAAGTAGTTGTAAATCCCCCCTTTGCGGAGCTGCTTGCACGAGCTCCTCAAGGGGGGGGTTATGCCTTATCTTAGAGATGAGGACATAATTATCCCCGGCGTTCTGTATAAATTAAAGGCGATGCTTTCAAGAATGTTTTGAGTATGGGTCTTGGCAAGTCCCCGGTATCGACATCGTCCGCCATGAAACCACCGGCGAATACTGCCAAAGGTGCGTTCGATGGTGCTCCGTATCGGACCGATTGCTTTGTTTCGTTGCTTCTCTTCCTCGGTCAATGCCCTGTTGCGTTGTGCCTTGTGCATGATGCCGTCTTGAAGGTGATGGGCTTGCAGGTAGGAACGATTTTCCCCGCAAGCATATCCTTTGTCCGCCAAGACGGCTGTGCCTTGAGGTATGTTTGCACCCTGCAATAGCGCAATAAACTCCTTCGTGTCACTGCGGTTCGCTGCTGTCGTTATCACCTTTTGAACAATGCCTTGAACATTGGCCGGACAATGCTTTTTGTATCCGTAGTGATAACGCTTTTGTTTGTACACCCAACGGGCTTCTTCATCCGTCCCTTTACGCCGGCGGACAACCTGTTTTTGATAATCCTCCTCTGCCTCTTTTTCCTCCTCGCTCCGATTGTCTTCTCTGTCGTCTGCGACTTCAATCGTAATGCTTCCGTTGGGTTTATGCGGCGTCTCCACAAGGCTTGCATCGACAAGCACCCCTTCCCTTACCGAAATGTGATGGCGGGAAAGTTGTTTGTTAAACTGCGCCAACAGTTTGTCCATGAGACCCAACTCTGTCAGTGCCGAACGAAATCGACTGATGGTGCTGTGGTCGGGAGATACCTCTTCCATCTTCAGTCCCAAGAATCGGGAAAAGGTGATTGAATCATTGATGCGCTCCTCCAAAGCACAATCACTGAGGTTGTACCATGTCTCCAAAAGCAACATCTTGAATAAGAGAATCACGTCATAAGCCGGGGCGCCGATGGCATTTTGTCGCTTCGTGTATTTCTTGTTGATCAGCGTCCTGATCGGACGCCAATCGATAAGCGTGTCAACCTGATTGAGGAAGTCGTTTTGTGCTTTGCGATAACGCTTTGAAAGGAGTGCGTCTGCAAATGTTACATGCTCATCGGTATTCTTGGATTGGTATGCCATGGGAGGAATATTATGCTGTTTTTAATACTCAAATATACAAAATAACTTCCTATTATACAATGAATTAACAAACAAAATACACACTAATTGCCGTGCAAAGGTCTCCAGAGAGGAACGGTCAATGACCTTTTCTCCGAAATATGCCCTCAGCCTTTCCAATGTTCTTCGTCCCGCATCATCATTGTCGAGATAGCATTCTATCCTGCGATAAACGCCCAACACTATCTTGCGTTGTGGGTCCGGGACTATGAAGAGACTTTCCGATAGACTGAATACATGACTAACGGTTCATACAACGACTATAAAATATATTGAACGCTGTTTTGAATGTGCAAATGCCTCAAACCTGATCCGACAGAAATGTCGTTCGACAAATGAATTACCTTTGTTGGGTAGTTATAAGAGAAAAAGGTAATGAATCCGCCCAAAAGACTGCTTGTCATTCACCGCGCCCTTGCTCCTTACCGTATCGAACTGCTCAATACTCTGTCGGCAGCTTTCGATACACATATCTACTTCGAATTTGCATCACCTATAGAACAGCGATTCGATGCAGGCGAACTGGCCAAGCGTGTTCACTTTCAAAGCAGTGTACTTCCTCCCGCCCCAAAAATCCCAGGATTGAAAAACTTTCGTCCCTATGCCGCCTCATTGGTTCGCAGTCTTCGTCCCGATGTCGTTCTCTGTAGCGAATTCAATCTGCTGACACTGACCCTCGCTGCTGCCTGTCGCCTGTTCAGTCTGAAAACCAAGCTGTATGTCTTATGCGATGACAATGAACAAATGGCAGAGGCAGAGCTACACTACGGTCGTGGTCTCAAACATCGGATGCTCTCTTATGTGGAAGGCGTTATTCTATGTGATAGCCGTGCCTGCGATCTCTATACCTCTCGCTTCGCTACGCTGGATAGGGAGCGATTCGTTTACCTCCCCATCGTACAGGATGAAAAGGTGCTGCGCCCCCTCTATGAACAGGTCTTCGGTATAGGCCGGGACCTGCGACATGCTCTCATTCCTGCTGGTGCTCGGATGATGCTGTATGTAGGACGCTTGTCAGAGGAAAAAAACCTGCCGGCACTGATCGATAACCTTTCCACTCTACCCGATGATGTTCATCTCGTTATCGTCGGCGACGGCCCGATGCAGTCAGCCCTAATGAATCAAGCGCAAGTTGCAGGCCATCCGGAACGAATCATATTTGCAGGGAAAAAGGAAGGAGCAGAGCTTTATGCCTACTATACGCAGGCCGATTGCCTCGTATTACCGAGCATGCGCGAATGTTTCGGTTCGGTCGTAAACGAAGCTCTCATAGCAGGCGTTCCTGTGGTTTGCAGCGATATTGCCGGGGCATCTTGCCTGGTTACAGAAAGCAACGGACGTACTTTCTCCCCCATGCTGCCGAATGCTCTCTCTCAAGCGTGTAATGATCTGCTTGGAAGCATCGCACCTTTCTGCGGCGACAGCCTTCGACCTTCTCTCATGCCATTTACTTTCGAACGAGCCATAGCCCCTGTGCTATCCCTGCTTAGCCGATGAAAATTCTCCTGCTGAATACATCCGATGCAAGAGGCGGAGCAGCTGTAGCTGCTATGCGCTTGATGGAAACCTTACAAGAGGCCGGAGCCGAAGTCAGGATGTTGGTATTGAACCGCAATACGACAAACCCCGACATAATGGCTTTACATAGCGGACGATGCGGCAAAACAGCCGATAAATACCGTTTTTTAGCTGAACGGCTTCATATTTACATGTGCAATGGTCGGAATAGAAGCCGGCTCTTTCATGTCAGTACGGCTCTTATCGGCTATGATGTCAGCCGTCACCCGTGGGTGCGCTGGGCAGATATCATCCATCTGCACTGGATCAATCAGGGATTCCTCTCACTGAGAGGGCTGGAGCGTCTGGCCCAATGCGGTAAATCCGTAGTATGGACGATGCACGATATGTGGCCTGTGACAGCGATTTGCCACCATGCCCGAGAGTGCATGCGATACCGAACCGAATGCGGTGCTTGTCCGCAAATTTCCCCCCAAAAGGAGAAGGATTTGGCTCGTCTTGTATGGAATAGAAAATCCCGAGTAATATCCCTACTCCGGCCTACGCTTATCGGTTGTAGCCATTGGTTGGCCGATTTGGCACGGCAAAGCGCACTGACGGATGGACTGCGAATCGAATCGATACCGAATCCCATCGACACGAATCTCTTTGCCCCGGGTTCACGTTCGGAAGCTCGCCGAATAATGGATTTGCCGACAGACAGAATATTGCTTCTCTTCGGAGCTGTACAGGCGGATGATCCTCGCAAGGGCATATACGAACTGTCGCAAGCAATGAAAAGACTTCGAGAGAGACAGCCGGACTTAAGCAAACGAATCGCTCTTGTCGTATTCGGCTCTCTCCGCGATGAGGTGAGAAGTCTTTTTCCCAATTATAAGCTTATTTCGATCGGTTATATCCGTGAACCAAGCCGAATGGCCGAACTGTACCGTGCTGCCGATCTCTTTGTAATTCCCTCTTTAGAGGAGAACCTCCCTAATACTATTATGGAGGCTCTCTCTGTCGGTACGCCCTGTGTGGCTTTCCGTGTCGGGGGTATACCGGAGATGATCGTATCGGGTAGTACCGGATATTTAGCCGCTTTTCGTGATCCGTCCGATTTGGCAGAAGGGATAACCAAGACCATTGCTCTACAAGAAACCTCCCCCGAAGCTGTTGCTTCAGCTTGTCGCTCCTTTGTTCTCAGTCACTACTCGCGTGAAGTAGTATCCTCTCGTATGCTGCAGCTCTACCGCGAACTGCTCTGACTTGTACGAAGAAGGAATAGGAAAACATCCAAAACGCAGAGTCTTTTCGGCAACTTTTCAGCAGAAAAATATGTAGCCATCTTTTTGGCACCAAAACAATACCTTTGTATCATAATCATTATAAGAACGAGCTCGTATGACCGGCATAAGAGAAGGAGAAAAGGAACTGTCGCTCCTTGGTTCCAAAACAGAATACCGCAACGACTATGCCCCCGAAGTCTTGGAGGCATTCACCAACAAACATCAGGAGAATGACTATTGGGTAAGGTTCAACTGTCCCGAGTTTACAAGCCTATGCCCTATCACAGGGCAACCGGACTTTGCCACTATCTACATCAACTATATTCCGGACGTTAAGATGGTAGAGAGCAAGAGCCTCAAACTCTACTTGTTCAGTTTCCGCAATCATGGTGCTTTTCATGAGGACTGTGTCAATATCATCATGAAGGATCTCATCGCCCTGATGCAACCTCGCTATATCGAGGTGTGGGGCGACTTCACACCTCGCGGCGGTATCAGCATCGTACCTTTCTGCAACTACGGAAAGCCGGGAAGCCGATACGAGCTTCTGGCAGAAAAGAGAATGGAAACACACCATTAGGCAGACAAGATTAACTCTTGCATAGCTATGAAGATTCTAGCCATTATCAATCCCATATCGGGCATCGGATCGAAAAGCAACATACCGAGCCTTATAGCCGATGTATTCGCCCATGATCCTCACGAACTCTTTATCACCTATTCGCAACGTGCTGGCCATGCACGTGAATTGGCAGCACAAGCAGTGGAGAAGCATTACGACTGCGTCATTGCAGTAGGAGGCGATGGAACGGTGAACGAGATAGCCCAAAGCCTTCGCTACACCGATGTAGTGCTGGGTATCGTCCCGAAAGGATCAGGCAACGGGTTGGCACGTGCCCTCAAGCTGCCACTCACCGTCGGGAAAGCTCTCGAAGTGATCAGAGCCGGACATGTTCGCACCATCGACTGCTGTGAAGCGGATAGTCGCCCTTTCTTTTGCACCTGCGGATTGGGATTCGATGCCGAGGTTAGCAAGAAATTCGCCCAAGCGGGTAGTCGAGGCCCTATCACTTATGCGCGAACCATGATCGAGAGTTACCTCCAAAACGAACCGAAAGAATACAAACTGACGATAGACGGCAAATCCTTTGTGGAGAAAGCTTTCCTCGTCACTTGTGCCAATGCGCCCCAGTATGGCAATAACGCCTATATCGCTCCATTAGCGGATTTGGAGGATGGTAAAATGGATGTAGTTATTATCCGTCCTTTCAATCCATTGGAAGCTCCACAATTGGCCTTACAACTCTTTACCAAGCGTATCAACAGCAACTCCAATCTGGACACCTATAAGGCCGAAAACCTGATCATTGAGCGTGAGACAGAGGGCGTAATGCACCTCGATGGCGATCCTGTCATGTTCGGTAAGCGCATTGAGATCCGAACCTACGGCCGGTCACTCAAGGTATTTGCTACTGAAACCTACACTTGAAAGTCCCACCTCTTTCTAAAAACCAAATAAAATCCCGTAACCGGAGTTTTCGGTTACGGGATTTTTAGCACTTTCCCTTTTCTGTTCGAACATCAGATTTTTATTGGAACTGTGATGTAGATTTAACGTGAGTTCGATATAAAGGAATGGCACAACACATTGGTTATTAGTGTGTTTTATTTTCCACACAGTGTTTTTCAGGTACTTATATTGCTTTCAGATGGCTTTTTATCTACATCTGAAGCCCAATGACTTAGAAGCCGCCACTTCTTCCCGATCATTATGCAGCCGGAGAATCACAAAAGAGTATGATTTACAGCTACTTGTTATTTTTATGGTATGTTCGCTTAGATCGAACTGGCGTAGATTTAGAAAATGAAACAGTCTTCAGTTGATAATACGAATACCATCGGGCTGGCGGATCACTCGATACTGCCGCATTCTGCGAGGCGAATCGGATGAGGCGGCAGGGCCGGCGATAGGAGCACCGTCATTCTCCGCTACGTTGAATACGCTGCCGCAGACCGGACAGCGAACGGTGAAGGGATTGTCCGTAGAGGGTCGAACCCTCACATCCTGTTTCACTTCGTAGGGACAGCTGAGATCGTAGGCAAGGTCCTCGGCCGAAGGTGTAATCGTCCTCGATACCACCAAGAGCCCCCCATAGCCTATAGCCGTATTCTCTACTTCCACGTTCGTAATGGAGATCATCCCCTCCTTGGCCAATTTGATCGCCTGTGCACTATTGTCATAGATGGTATAGTTCACAGGCATATTCGGTATGCTCTGCACGGCAATCTGTTTCCGGCACGAAGCAAAGATGCTCCCTCCGATAAATATCAGAGAGAGCATTTTCGGAACGACGTTTCTGCTCATAACAACCGGCTCATGCATAGTCCAACGATGCCAAAAGCTGCGCCAGCCGATCCACACCTTCGTGCAGAGGCTTGTCCAGCATAGGCTTCACAAACATATTCAGCTCGGCACGCAGGGTAATCTTCAGTCTGGTATCATCGGGTGCAGCCTCTTTGAGCTGGATCCACACGTTGAAAGGCATGGGAGAGCGTTCTGCCTCGAATTTGATCAGGTCGTCCTGACGACGCTCTACTATTCGCAAAGTAATTTGCCCCACCGGATTCACTGATAGCGTACAGCTATCACTGTCTATCCCCGTCAGCTTAATCTTTCCCTCGGGCAGTTTATCCTCCATCCCCTTGAGATTGGAGAGGTCCGACAGTTTGGAATAGACAGCCGAGAGAGGTGCTGCTATACTTTTTATTTCACTTGTGTATTCTGTCATACTTTAGGGTCTATATAGTTTGTGTACGAAGTGCGTAGTCCGAGGAGAAATCAGATACCCCACGTCTCGGGACTCTTGCGCCATTCGCGAAGCAGCTCCACATTCTCGGCAGAAATATAGCCCGTCCGCAAGGCTTCTTCTATCACCTGATCGTAGTCGGTAAGCGTCACAAGCTTGACTCCTGCTTTCTCGAAATTCTGCTCGGCCATCGGGAATCCATGCGTATAGACTGCGACCATACCCAATACTTCGCAACCGAAATTGCGTATGGCTTCTGCTGCCTTGAGGCTGCTACCCCCCGTAGAGATCAAGTCCTCGATGACTACCACCTTGCTGTTCGGCTTGAGTTCGCCCTCCACAAGGTTCTCCAATCCGTGATCCTTGGGAGACGAGCGTACATACACAAAAGGCAATCCGAGCAGATCAGCCACCAATGCCCCTTGAGCTATAGCCCCTGTAGCTACGCCTGCAATAGCCTCGACATCACCGAAAGTTTCGGAAATCACGCGAGCCAATTCCAATTTGATAAGAGAGCGGATTTGGGGATAAGACAACGTTTTTCTGTTGTCGCAATAGATAGGAGCTTTCCAACCCGAAGCCCATGTGAAGGGGTTGTTCGGCTGCAGTTTGATGGCTTTCACCTCGATGAGCTTCGAGGCGATGAGTTTTCCAAGTGTTTTCATTGTTTGTTTTCTGTAATTATCGTCTTAGTACGACATGGTACAAAATTATAGAAAAAAAGCACGAAGCCTGTTTCCATTTCCTTATCCTAACCGTAAGATGCCTACTCTCACTATGGATGCAGATCGGTATCATAGTTGATGACGAAAGAGTCCATATCCATCCACGCAGGGAACTTGTCGCGAAAACGCTGCATCGCCCCCTTATCGAGCGTATGGTACAGCACCTTTTCCTCTCCTTCGGCACAAGTGGCAAGATACTCGCCCCGAGGCGAAAGGATAGCCGAATCGCCCGTATAGCGCAGACCGATACCGTCCTCCCCCACCCGATTGATGCCGCACACATAGGCATAGTTCTCCATGGCACGAGCTTGGAGCAGCGTTTGCCAGACGGCGCGACGCGGCTCAGGCCAGTTGGCCATGCAGACGAGCAGATCGTATTCCAGATCCGTATTGGTACACCAGACGGGAAAACGCAGATCATAGCAGGGAATGATGAAGATCTTCCAACCGCGATAGCTGAAGATCCGGCGTTCTTGCGCCGGAGTCATCACCTCATGCTCTCCCCCTACACGGAAGAGGTGCCTCTTGTCCTGATGGAAGACCTCTCCTTCCGGTGTCACGAAATAGGCACGATTATAGAATTTCCCGTTCTCCCGTACGGCCATCGTAGCCGACAGAGCCAAACCATGACGAGCAGCCACTCTCTTCAGGCTCATGATAGTTTCGCCCTCTTCGAAAGGCTCCGCCAGAGCTTGTACGTTCATCGAAAAGCCCGTAGTCATCATTTCGGGAAAGAAGAGGACATCCGCCTTACCGGCTGTTTCTTCGGCCAAACGCTCCATTCGGCGTAGATTGGCGTGCTTATCCTCCCAGTCTATCCGGCATTGAGCTACAGCAACTCTCAATGGCTGAGAGCTCTCGTGTTTGATCATATTTCTGATTCTGCAAAGTTTCGGGGGTGCCGTGC
Source organism: Porphyromonas gingivalis ATCC 33277 (assembly GCF_000010505.1). Classification (GTDB taxonomy): domain Bacteria; phylum Bacteroidota; class Bacteroidia; order Bacteroidales; family Porphyromonadaceae; genus Porphyromonas; species Porphyromonas gingivalis. The sequence continues at coordinate 1,270,602 of NC_010729.1, forward strand.
CTGTGATGCCCTGTACCGACTTCTGATGTAGGCAATATCCGCTTCTTCATTGCCCGTAGGGGCAAATAGTTCGAATACGCTCATTTCTTTATGGCTATAATCGATCACAGCGAGCTGAATAGGCACCCCGGCTCCTACGGCGATGCGATAGAATCCCGTTTTCCACTGTGGAGAATAGTCCCTTGTACCCTCCGGGGTGATAGCAACATTGAAAACAGCATGCCGCTGAAAAAATTCGCGTACTTGTTCGACAGTGGAACCTCGCTTCGAGCGATCGATCGGGATACCTCCCATAGCCCTGAAGATCGGCCCCAAAGGGAAAAAAAACCATTCCTTTTTCATCAGGAAGCCGGCTTTCCGACCGATAGACCAATAGTAGAGTTTGCCCAGCAAAAAGTCGTAATTGCTGGTATGAGGAGCCACGCAAATGACGCTTTGGAGCGGATTTGCAGATGGGACGAGGGCTTTCCAGCCCATCATCCTGAGCAACAATCGTGAGAAAAACTTCAAAACACCTCTATATGTTACGCTATTTCTGCTTAATGCACGTAAGTGACAAATCAATTATCAGACGCACACGCCGAAATACTCTTCACGATCTCGGACAGCTCTTCCTTGAAATCATCCACGAGCCGGCGATAATATTTCTTTACGAGTGCAGGATTGTGCTTACCGTCGTTGCAACGAATCTTGGCAATGGTGGTATCTTGAAGTTGGAGAATACGATTGAGGATAGTTTCCACCTCTGCGTTTTTTTCCTCTTTCACAAAGAGTTTGAGCAGGAATGCATCAGTAAAGACTTCGGAAATGGCTCCGGTTATCTGCTTTTTCAGTTTTCTTTCGCTTGCCATGCTGTCAATAGTTTTGAATGTGTATGCAAGAAACAATATCAATACAAACTTACGGAAAAAATCAAAGCCTATCCCCGTACATCGTACCAAATAGAACACCTTATGTAGCATACAGCAAAGCTCTCTTATTTCCATGTCGAGCAACGGTCATCCCCTGCCCTTCTTATGAGCAATCGGCAGGACAGACACAAATGACACACATAGTTCATCAGGCCTCTTGGAAGTCGCAGGAATTGGCTACATTTGCAAAAATACAAACGACTTCAACGAAGCTAAATATCTCTATCCTAACACTTATCATCCGAATTAAAAACGGTTTAATAATGAACGCGTATATTCATCCATTTATGCTCCTTACCCCTCACTCTCCTATTATCTTTGTCTTATCTACCGTATGCCAATCCGGTTTCGGACAAAAGAGCATTTTCTCCCATGATGAATAGTCCGAAATAAGGTTCCCATACTCATTCCAAAAGACAAGGCACCCGCCGAGTTCGCTATGCAACTCGACGGGTGCCTCTTTTATTTCAGCTCCAGAAAAGGCCTTTTTCAGCCTGCGATTTATATAGAAATCATTTTCAATCTATATATAAATGAAAAACGATTTATATACAAATTGAAAACGATCTATATATTTATTGAAATCGTTTTATATACAAATCGTTCTCCGACCTCTTAATAAGCGAATTTCGATCCTCCGAACTCCGTTTCCTCTTCTTTTTCGCCTTGCTCCTCATCCTCTTTCAACTGCTTATTTAGAATCATTCCAAACTCCTCTTCATTGTTGAAAACTTTTTTGGCTCGCATTTTTGACCCGGAAATGTACTATCATCAAGCAGTTACCATAGTAATTGCATGCAGCAAATATGATCGCTGAAATCAAATACAAACGACCAGTGATATTATTCCTTATAGCTGGCAGTGTCCTACAAAAGTGTCTAAGTTCCTAAAGCCAATACTCATCGTACGCACATGATTCAAATATCTGTTTTCGTTACTCTTTAAGTCTCTTTACCATTACGTAATCTACTTGATTCTCTTTGACCACATTGAATCCGCTGCTTAGATACATTTTTGTCGCAAAGTTGGCTTTTTGTACAGATAGTGAGGTTTGGATAGCTTGCTGCGCGAAGATGATCAAGTAATCTCCAATCGTCTAATGTGATTTTCGTAAAATGTTCTGTACGAAAATCGTTCATCAATGGAATCGGTTTGTTGTGTTCTGTGTGAGTGTAAGTAAACCCGCATTTTTCTTGTACCCTCTTCGATTTTTCATTGCCGTCAAAATAACCGCACCAAACCGCTGTCTGCCGTAAATTTTCAAAAGCATACCGAAGCACTTCGTTTACAGCTTCAGGAATTAAGCCCTGTCCCCAAAATGGTTCGCCAATCCAGAATCCTATTTCACACTCGTTATCTGCCATTTTTGCAGAGTGAATTTCGCTTCTTGAGGTCATTATTCCAATGCTACCAATGGCTTCAGCAGTCCCTTTCAATACAACAGCATAATTTTCTGGCGCACTAAGGACGGTCACAATGATCTCACGACTATTCTCAATGCTCGTATGTGGTGGCCAACCAGCTATCGGGCCAACATTAGGGTTTTGCGCATACTTGTAAAGTGCTTCGGCGTCGCCCTCTCGCCACGGCCTCAAAATCAAACGTTCTGTTTGTAATTCCATTTTTACGTTTAAATTTTCATTTTGCTATCTGTGCTGTATCTTCTTTACCACTAAATATCTAACAAGATGTGAGAAAGTTTGATAGCACGAAGATAAGAAATGGGATAATATATAGTCGTCCCTTAAGAGTCCTTTTAAGAGACGACTAAGTAGCAGTTATTAAGTAGATTACAAAGAAAATCTCTAATGACTGCCATTAGAAAAGTAAGGCCTAACGACAAATCCGGGTTAAAAATATTCGGGAGTGTTCGAAAACCGATAGAATGCCCCTCCATCGCTTCGAAGTACAGAGAGAGGGGTATCGGGAGGACTAAAGCAAAAAAGAAGACAGCAAAAAAGAGGACAAGAAAACCAAAAACGTAAAAGGAATCAAGATATTGGCAGCACGACGATTCAGAGAATTCAAGAAACGAGCTGCATGTACCGACACAGGGAAGGTAGCCAGATATACGAATCCTTCGGAAGCAGCAGGCATCACGGCAGAGAGTAGCAGCATATAACAACCGGCACACAAAAGGCTGAAGAAGTAAATGCGTGCAATCACTTTTTCACTCGTATAGGTCAGTTGCAAGTGGACAAAGGAGATAAGATACAGCACTGACAGTAGAGCCGGATACAGCCCCTCCCACGCAGTCATTTGTGAAATCCGATAAGAAAATCCCCACCGAGTCAAAAGGGTCATATTGTCGATAACAAACTGCTCCTGTCCGGCCAATACCAATAAAGGAAGACAGCACCACAGAGGAAGCAACAGTCCGAAGAAAAATGCAATCAAGTTTTTGAAAGACAAACTCTTCATCAGATAAAACTGTATGAGCACAAACGGTGCAAGAAGCAGCGAAGGAGACCACAACACAGCTGAAAGCCCGACACAAAAGCCTACGTTAAGCATCTTGGGCGGGATATTATTACGGCCATAAGTGCCAAAAAGGCAGAAAAAGAGTACTATCAGCAGCAGTATCGACAGCGAGTATGGCTGCATGGGGAAGAAAACCTGATGGGTGTTCAGCAAAAGAATCATCAAGAAAGCAAATGGCCGGAATCCACCTTCATGAAGCAGAAGATAGAAAGCACTGAAGCGAACCGCAATAAAAGATGCAACCAGGCCAATGGCAAACGAGATAACGGTTTGCCATAAGAAAGGGATCGTGCCGAAGAGGGGAAGACTACCCTCTTGAAGAGAAATATCAGCAGAAAGCCCCCATGCGTAGGACAGCATCCTACACACGAGGGCGATCAATATCGTAACCGGTATTAAAAACGTTCTATCGGATTTTGCCACAGCTAACGTTCAACTTTCGGCCAATGGAGCATGTCCCGACCGATGTCGTGACGATAATTCTTGCCATCGAACAGTACCTGCTGAGCATGGATATAACAACGTTGCAAGGCGGCCTCAGGTGTAGATCCATAGCTGCTGACAGCCATTACACGACCACCATCGGTATATACCTTGCCATCCCTTGCTACCGTACCGGCATGGAACAGAATCGTATCAGCCGGAGGAATGGGAATATCCATCTCCATTCCTTTCTCATAGCTACCCGGGTATCCTCTCGACACAAGCATCACGGAAGCGGCACAACGTCGGTCTTCTTGCATCTGATAATCACCGATACAACCGGCTGCCATCCGGCGGATCAACTCGACAAAGTCGGATCCGATTCGCAGCATGACGACTTCCGTTTCCGGATCTCCCATACGGCAATTATATTCTACCACATAAGGATCTCCTCCTACATTCATCAGTCCCACGAAGATGAATCCGCGATAATCGATTCCTTCGGCTATCAGTCCCGATATCGTAGGCCGGATAATCCGCTCTTCCACCTTCCGCATGAATGCTTCATCGGCGAAAGGTACTGGCGAAACGCTCCCCATTCCGCCGGTATTGAGCCCGGTATCTCCATCTCCGATTCGCTTATAATCTTTGGCGACTGGAAGTATGCGATAGTCTTTGCCATCGGTAGCAACAAATACGGAGCATTCTATGCCATCGAGAAACTCTTCGATCACCACATGACGGCTTGCAGCACCGAATTTGCCACCGAGCATCTCAGCCAACTCCCGTTTGGCTTCTTCTGCAGTCGGAGCAATAATCACCCCCTTGCCGGCGGCCAAACCATCGGCTTTCAGTACATAAGGAGCCTGCATCGTATCTATGAATGCCTTGCCTGCATCTGTTTGGTCAGCCGTGAATGTCTGATAAGCGGCAGTAGGAATCCCGTGTCGTTTCATAAAAGACTTGCTGAAATCCTTGCTTCCTTCCAACCGTGCACCCTTGGCATCAGGTCCCACAATGAGGAGATCGTGCAGTGTGTCGTGATTTCGGAAATAGTCCACTATGCCACGTACAAGGGGTTCTTCAGGCCCCACTACCAGCAGGTCGATAGACTCGCGCTGTACCACTTCGGCAACGGCAGCAAAGTCGTTCACATCCACTTCGGGTATGTTGATCGCTACATCCTCCGTCCCTCCGTTTCCGGGAGCAACGAAGAGCTTGTTCGTTAGCGGGCTTTGGGCTATTTTCCAAGCCAAGGCATGTTCGCGCCCGCCGGAGCCTAATAAAAGGATATTCATAAGTGATCTGTGAAATAACGGGTTATTGTTTCATACAAATGTACTCTGTCCGGCCCCATCACATTATGTTCGTGGCTCGGATAGACGTAATAGTCAGGATAGGTACGTGCCTTCACGCAAGCATCAAGGAAAAGGAGTGAATGCTGCCATACCACGACCGGATCGATCGCTCCATGAATCAGCATAAGTCGTCCTTTCAGATCACCGGCTCGTTTGAGCAGGTTGGCAGCATCGTATCCTTCAGGATTTTCCTGTGGCGCATCGAAATAACGCTCACCGTACATAATCTCATATCGATTCCAGTCTATGACAGGCCCGCCGGCTACTCCGACTTTGAAGACATCGCCGTGCGTAAGCATCAGATTCGTAGTCATAAAGCCACCATAGCTCCAGCCATGTACTCCTATTCTATCGGCATCCACCCATGATTGGCTCTTGAGGAAATCCACACCACACATCTGATCGGCCATCTCGGTCTGCCCCAAACGACGATGAATAACCTGCTCGAAAGCAGCCCCTCTATTGGCAGATCCGCGACTATCCACCGTAAAGACGGCATAGCCTTTCTGTGCCATATAGATATCCCATCCACCGACAGAGCTGCGCCATGTCTTGGTTACGAGTTGGGCATGAGGTCCTCCGTAAACATAGACTATAACAGGATATTTCTTTGCCGGATCGAAATGAAGCGGCATCGTGAGCTTGTAATAAAGAGGTGTCTGCCCATCGGCTGCCATGATGGTACCCGTTCTGATCTCCGGCATGGCATAGCCCGTATCGGGGTTCTTAGCCTCCAAGAGTGTGTAAGACCCTTTGCCGATATTTGTCACTGTAACCTTACGCGGGACAGTAGGTGACTGAAAAATGTCGATTATGGCAGAACCATCAGGAGATAGCTGAGTGCGGTGCATTCCCGACTCCGGAGTCAGATCTTTTGTCTTTCCTCCTTTGATATCAATACAGTAAAAATGGCGTTCGAGAGGGCTGGCTTCGGTACTTTCGAAATAGAGCCGTGTTCCCTTGGGATCGAAGCCTGCAAAGTTTGTAACCTCCCACTCCCCTTTTGTCACCTGACGGATCAGACGACCTGTAGTATCATACAGATAGAGATGGTTCCATCCGTCGCGACGGCTCTGCCAGATGAACTGATTGTTACTTCCCGGAAGGAATGTCAGGGGATGTAACGGCTCTACATAATGTTTATCGGTTTCAACAAAAAGCGTACGGACGAATCTACCGGTCTCAGCGTCATAGGCATTTACCTTACATTCGTTTTGAGCACGATTGACCTCAGCTACATACAAGATATTTTCGTCCGGACTCCAACTCAGATTCGTCAGAAATTTTTCCTTGGGTTCACCCGTTTGTAGATAGACGGTCTTACCTGTGGCCAGATGATAAATTCCAACCGTAACGTGGTGTGACGGAGTACCTGCCATAGGGTAATAAAGCGGTTTGGACTCGGCTTCGAGCGGATGATAATCCACTATCGGGGTAGGCTTCACCATACTCTGATCCATTCGATAGAAAGCAAGACAGCTCCCTTTTGGAGACCAGAATGTACCTTTTTCGATACCGAATTCACGCTGGTGTACGGCCTGACCATATACGAGAGTCTCAGCTCCATCGATAGTCACAGCGATAGCTCGTGACATACCTTCTCCCAATTTACCTCCACGAGCAATGTAAAGGTTATGGTTTCTGACATAGGCAACACGGTCTCCCACAGGAGAAAAATCCAAAGAAGCCGTCTCCTCATTGGTATCGAAAAGATAAGTCACCTTTCGAGCAAGCATATCGAATCCGACTAATCCTCTTTGGGTAAATAGAACGACCTGTCCCCGTCCGGCATCGAGTGTGCGGAATGAAGGGAAAGCATCAGTCGTCTGAAATTTGCATCCCTCCGGCATGAGTGCATTGAGATCGGCAGCAGAAAATCTGGTCGTCTGAGCCGATTTGCCATTCGCCTTATTAAAAACTAAATCATCACCCTCGATAAAGACATAATTGTCTCCCATCCATTGCAAACCGACCACGTATTCGGGGTAAAAGTTATAAAACTCTTTTCCTCCGGGCATCAGTTGCTCAAGAGTAAACTCCTTACCACTCGTTTCAGGAGACTGAGCCGAACAAGGCAAGGCCACTGTAAGGGCACAAACAGACAGAAATAGTTGTTGGAAGATTGTCTTCTTCATTTATCTATTGTATTTGATTTTCTATTCTTTATTATTCATCGTTGCGGATCACCTGAATCCGCTTTGAAGAGGATTTGCGAGGCCCTCTTTCAGATTCATCCGAAGATCGGAACCTATCGTTCGGCCAGCGAGTCTCTCGTTGCTGCTCATCATTATGCTCTTTTTTCCTGTTATCGGAAGTTCTGAAAGGCTTATCAGGACGAGGAGAACGATAAGGAGGTTTATTTTCTCGATCCATGGAGTTGGAGCGTTTTTCCCTTCCGGCAGAAACGTCACGACGGTCGATTCTCCGTCCTACGCCTTGTTCTCCTTCGGCTCGACGACTTTTTCTTTCGGCAAATGAATCGCGTCGTCCCTCAAAGAGTTCATAACCTCGCAACTCACATTCCAAAGCTCCATTCATCAACTTTTCTCGATGGGACTGACGAAGGCCGATATGATTGAAATGCTCCGGCTTGAAAGCCAGAATCCATGCAGAGCAACCTGCATAATTATGCTTGAGTCGCTCTCCGATCATGGTATACAACTGCTGCATGTCCTCCACTTTGATACGTTCTCCATAGGGAGGATTCATCACCAGCATGGCCTTGGATTCAGGCTTCGGACGCTGCTGCATGGGAAGGACACTCAGAGAGATATACCTGCCAAGACCGGCTCGCTCCACGTTACTTCTGGCCGCAGCCACGGCCTGTGGCAAAATATCGGAACCGTAGATGATATGATCGAATACCCGTTCCGCGCTGTCATCATGGAACAACTCATCATATAGATCGGGATCGAAATCCGCCCACCGCTGGAAAGCAAAGCCTCGCCTATAGATACCGGGAGCAATATTGCATGCAATCAGGGCAGCTTCGATCAGGAACGTTCCGGATCCACACATAGGATCGATCAAATCCGTATTACCGTCCCAACCGGCTTTGAGCAAGATACCGGCAGCCAACACCTCATTTAGAGGAGCAGTCGTTTCGGCCACACGATAGCCTCGCTTGTGCAGACTCTCGCCCGAACTATCGAGCGACAGGGTTACTTCCTCGTGCGACACATGTATGTTCAGTAGAATATCGGGATTGGAGAGCCGGACAGAGGGACGTTTGCCCTCACGATCACGGAAGAAATCCACCAAAGCATCTTTGGTACGATAACTTATATACTGACTGTTCTTGAACGAATCGGAATAAACGACGGAATCAATGGAGAAAGTTTGATCCGATGAGATAACGGTCGTCCAATCGAAAAGTCTGAGCCTTTCATAAATTTCATCTGTCGTCTTCGCATGGAAAGTTATTACAGGTTTCAATATGCGCAGTGCTGTACGCAACCGGAGATTAGCAAGATAGAGCATCCTCTTATCTCCTCGAAAACTGACCATACGCCGACCGACGGTTACCTCCTCAGCTTCCAAGGCTGTTAGTTCGGTAGCCAAGACATCCTCCAACCCATAAAGGGTCTTAGCTACCATAGCAAATTGGAGATCGTTATTCATAATAGTCCATGATTATGGAACAAAGATAATGAAATACGGCCGCAGTTTATGGCTTTTTGAGACCTGTACGGAAGTGTGCAGATTCCAGCTATCAGGGCAATCGCATTTCAGCCACTAACGTACATCTAAAGCTCATGATGCTACGCTCGGTTATCAAAACAAGTACGAATTCATATATCAGAGATTCAAATCATAGAGGAAAGAGACTAAAAATTTTCAAACGCGATCGCCCTGACAGGCTGCCCCCGGGGCCGACGCATTAAATTGGTTTTGCGGCTTCATTCGAGCAAATTTCTCCTCATTGGTATTATTGGTTGCTACTGTGTGCCGATGGTGGCCGGATGGATTATTGGAGCCGGAGGTGGTATCGGCTCGTATGGACGCAATGTGAATCAGACGGCACAGCGTGGCACACAAGGTGCATACACGGGGAGCAAGGCGATGATTGGAGGTGCACAAGTGCTGTTGCCGGTCATGTCGTTTGATGTCTCAAAGAGGCACTCATTAAAGGGGAGTAAATTTCCACCAGTGGAAATCCGGCGTGTACCAAATGGTCACCTGACACACAATAAAATGAATGAACAAAAGTGCCTGCTTATTGTGCAAAGGTCTCGATGCTTACCGACGAAATTTGGGCAGAAGGGATTCGGCCACTCGGCGTGTGTTGCTGTCCGTCTCGATGAAAGTGGGCAAAGATACTTCTCGGAACAATTCGTGCTTTTCCATCACTTCATACAACAGACGGCTCATATCCGTAAAAGAAATTTCATCGCGCAAGAAAGCAGTCACGGCAATCTCATTGGCAGCGTTGAGTGCACAAGGTGCATTGCCACCCAAACGAATCGCATCAAAAGCGTAAGAGAGATTGGGGAATCGTTCGAGATCAGGGCGTTCGAAGGTCAGGGGGGTAGCCGTGAAATCCACCCGAGGATAATCGTTCGGGATGCGGTGGGTAATGCCAAGGGCATAACTGATAGGCAAACGCATATCGGGAATACCAAGTTGAGCCTTGACCGAACCATCGCGGAACTGCACCATGGAGTGTATTATGCTTTGTGGGTGCACGAGTATTTCGATCTCATCGGGTTGCATCTCAAACAACCATTTGGCTTCAATCATCTCAAACCCCTTGTTCATGAGCGAAGCAGAATCGATAGTCACCTTTGCCCCCATATTCCAATTAGGATGGCGGAGAGCCTGTTCACGGGTGGCATGCTGTAATTCCTCTGCTGTCAGATGCAGAAAAGGGCCTCCCGAAGCCGTCAGCAGGATCTTCTCCGGCCGCTGTCTCTCTCCTAAAAGAGCCTGAAAAATAGCCGAATGCTCCGAATCGACCGGAAGGATAGGTACCTGATTGTCTTGCGCCAATCGCATGATGAGTTCGCCTGCCACAACGAGAGTTTCTTTGTTTGCAAGTGCTATCATCTTTCGGGCTTCGATGGCTTTGATCGTAGGCAACAACCCCGAATAGCCTACCATGGCCGTCACGACCATATCGATATCCGGAGCCGTTACCGCATCGGCAATAGCCTCGGCTCCACACCATACCTTGATAGGCAAATCGGCCAAAGCCTCTTGTATAAGATGGTATTTTTGGTCGTTGGCTATTACGACTATTTCCGGCCGATATTCGCGTGCCTGTCGGATCAAAAGGTCTACATTATTGTTTGCCGTAAGGAGGTAGACATCGAAAAGATCCGGATTCAGATGGATAATATCGAGTGTCTGTGTACCGATGGATCCGGTCGAGCCAAGGATGGCTATGTTTTTCTTCATAATTGCAGTAGGCCGTCGGGAATAATCATCGTTAGTTTCCGATTTGGCACATCTATCTCTTCCAGCAAATCCTCAGCTACGGGTAAAAGGAGTTCTTTTCCTTCGGGCGTAGTTATAGACAAAAGGACATTGAGCGTACTCTCGTCCACATCATCGATTGTCCCCACGAAACGACCTTCTCGGTCGAATACCGTAAAGCCGATGAAATGCTCCCAGGTGAATTCGATAGAATCAGTATCGAAGTATCGTCGTTCCATAAAGAGAGACACACCGGTGTACCGCTCCATCTCCTCCTTGCTTTCAATACCGGCAAAGCGGAGCAAAGTAATATCATCGGTTTTCTCACGGTAGCCAATAAGACGGAACGGAACCGGCAATGCATCCAGCTCGAAAAAGAGAAACAACCGCTCTTCTTCCTCAAAGAGCGTACTCAAATCGGCTGTCAGACGAGCGTTGCACTCTCCCTGAACGCCATGCGGCTTACCCAGCACACCGATATGCTCCAATGAATCCAAATCGATCATAAAGCATCAAAGGCGAGAAATACGTGCGCCGATAGCATTGAGGCGAGTATCTATGGATTGGTAACCCCTATCGATCTGTTCTACGTTGTGGATGATACTTGTTCCTTCTGCACTCATAGCTGCAATAAGGAGGGCTATACCGGCACGAATATCGGGTGAAACCATAGTTGCAGCTCGCAAGGGAACACGTTTGTCCAAACCGATGATCGTAGCACGATGGGGGTCGCAAAGGATAATCTGTGCTCCCATATCGATTAGCTTATCGACAAAGAAGAGACGGCTTTCAAACATCTTCTGGTGAATCAGCACACTGCCTTTCGCCTGAGTTGCCACCACGAGAAAGACGCTGAGCAAGTCCGGAGTAAGACCCGGCCAAGGAGCATCTGCAATAGTCATGATGGATCCATCCATAAACGTTTCTATCTCATAATGTTCCTGCTTAGGAATAAACAGATTGTCGCCTTGCTGCTCCACAGCAATTCCCAAACGGCGGAAAGATGCAGGGATGATACCCAGATCAGGCACGCTGACATCCTTGATCAAAAGCTCGGAAGCGGTCATCGCAGCCATTCCGATGAAGCTACCCACTTCGATCATATCGGGCAACATCTTATGCTCACAGCCATGTAAGCTCTGTACTCCTTCGATACGAAGCAGATTAGAGCCGACACCCTCTATATGCGCCCCCATACTAAGCAGCATCTTGCAAAGTTGCTGCAGATATGGCTCACAGGCAGCATTATAAATAGTGGTAATACCATCAGCAAGGACAGCTGCCATTAGGATATTGGCAGTACCCGTCACAGAAGCTTCGTCCAGCAGCATATAAGTGCCGGAAAGCCGGCTTGCAGTCAATTCATAGGCTTGCATATCGGAATGGTAGTCGCACGTGGCACCTAATGCCTGAATACCTACAAGATGAGTATCTAACCTGCGGCGGCCGATCTTATCTCCCCCTGGTTTCGGGAAAATGGCGTAACCGAAGCGACTGATCAGTGGCCCAACAAGCAAGACCGAACCGCGCAAGGCGCGACTCTTTTCGAGAAACTGCTCGCTTTTGATATAGTCGAGATTCACATTATCAGCTTGGAAAACACAAGTATCACGTGTGGGTCTTTTTACCTTAACCCCCATGTTCCGAAGCAGGTCGATCAGGTTGTTCACATCCAATATATCGGGGATGTTACGCACCACAACCTCCTGATCGGTCAATAGCGTAGCAGAGATGATCTGCAAAGCTTCGTTTTTTGCACCCTGGACAAGAATCTCACCCTTGAGACTGTTGCCCCCTTCTATTACGTAAGATGCCATAGAGATAATGTGTTTTATATGTCTGTATGATTATTTCCGCCGGAATACCTTGTTCCGTTTGGTGTTGTTATTGTCCTTCCGATCCGAAGCATTCGGTATCGTCAGATGACAACTCTCCTCCGTCAGCTCTATGCGCCCTTCGGACAGTTCGTACAAATCCTTGAATATCTTGTAGTCATCCACCGTATCTTTGTTCCATGTCAGATACGAACGCTTCATCTGGTTGGCGATGAGCAGCTCCAGCGCATAACGCTCTTCTCCCTGCTCCATGGCACAAGCCTTGAGGATCATTTCCTGTATGAGATGGCCGTAGTGCCGATATACGATGTCGTTGGCCGAGTAGCTTACAGCTTTAGGCTTCCGTTCGAGCAGCTCCGGACTGATGATCTCCATCGGATAATCGATATCCAACTTGAATCCGGACATAATAGCCAGATGATCCCAAAGAATATGCTTGGTCTCACTGTTTTCCCGCCGTTCGGGAAACATGTTTCCCATGATTGTAATGATCGTTTGTGCACAGCGATTCCGTTCGTCACGATCACCGATTGTCATGCAATAATTTACCATGTTTTGGATATTCCTGCCATATTCCGGAATAGCCAAAGGTTCCATTTTACTATTATAATTCATCCTCTGATGTTTGTAATTTCTAACACTCTTTCAGTCGGCCTGCCATTGCTGCTGATTCTGTTTCATAGCCGGGCTTGTTCAGCAAAGCAAACATATTGTTCTTATAACCTTCGACCCCCGGTTGATCGAAAGGATTCACACCCAGCATATAGCCACTGACGCCTACCGCTTTCTCAAAGAAATAGAACAACTGCCCTATATAATAAGCATCCAATTGCGGCAAAATGATGCGTATATTAGGTACTCCCCCATCTACATGAGCCAGCCGGGTACCCAATTCAGCCATCTTATTTACTTCGTCTACACGCTTTCCGGCCAGAAAGTTTAGCCCGTCCAAATCCGCCGAGTCGGAAGGAATCGTCAAGCATGTATCTTGATTTTCCACGGAAATCACTGTCTCGAATATCGTACGCTCGCCCTCCTGCATCCATTGTCCCATGGAATGGAGGTCGGTAGTCAGATCCACAGTTGCCGTGAAGATCCCCTTCTCCTCTTTGCCCTCGCTCTCACCGAAAAGCTGCTTCCACCACTCTCCGATATAGTGCATTTTGGGATGGAAATTGGCCAGTATCTCTATCTTCTTTCCTTCGGCATACAAAGCATTGCGAGCTGCCGCGTATCGTAAAGCCGGATTGTCCGAAAAAGGAATGTCTGAAGCCGTCATGGCTTGCATATCGGCTGCACCTCGTACCAACTGACGAATATCGAAGCCGGCTACTGCCACAGGGAGCAACCCCACAGGAGTGAGGACGGAAAAACGTCCTCCCACATTGTCCGGTATGACGAAAGAACGATAGCCCTCTTCATCAGCCATACGTCTTAAAGCACCTTTGGCCGAATCGGTAACGGCCACAATCCTCTCCCGAGCATCTTCACGTCCGACCTGCGATTCCAGCAATCCTTTCAATAGACGAAAGGCAATAGCCGGTTCGGTAGTCGTTCCGCTTTTGGAAATATAAATGATACCAAATCTCTTATCACGCAGGAACTGTAGCAGTTCGGAAAGATAATCCTCACCGATATTATTGCCGGCATATAGTATCACAGGGTTCTCCCTGTCCGAGCGATATGCCTCGAAACTGTTTTGCAATGCTTCGATCACAGCCCTTGCTCCGAGGTAACTGCCCCCGATACCTACGTTTATTACATAGTCGCAACGTTCTCTGAGGATAGTAGCTGCAGCTTCTACCGCGTTCAATTCCTCTTCCGTGATGGAAGATGGCAAATGGACCCAACCGAGAAAATCGCTCCCTCGACCGGTACCGTTATCCAGCAAGGCATTGAACTTCTCCGCTATCTCTCCATAAGAAGCCACAGAAGAACCTGTTTTAGACAGATCCAATCGGATTCTTTCCATTAGCGTATTCGGTATTTTAATGTGCAACGAAATTATTTGAAATGTGCCGTCAAAGCAGTAATGGCTTCGGCCGCATCTCGCTTCTCGTACAGTACCTCGTACACCGTATTCATGATCGGCATATTGACCTGATAGCGTTTGTTTACCTCCCTTACACACTTGGCTCCATAGTAGCCCTCTGCTATCATCTCCATCTCCATTTGAGCGGATTTGACACTGTATCCCTTTCCTATCATATTGCCGAAAGTACGATTGCGGCTGTAGTTCGAATAAGCTGTCACAAGGAGGTCGCCCAAATATACCGAATCCGTGATCTCTCTTTCCAAGAGGTGGACGGTATTGACGAAACTATTCATTTCAGCAATGGCATTCGACATCAAGACAGACTGAAAGTTGTCGCCATACTGCAGACCGTTGCATATTCCGGCAGCAATGGCATAGACATTCTTCAGCACCGAGGCATATTCGATGCCTACTACGTCCTGACTGGTCGTACAGCTCACATAATCGTTGCGTAGTACGTTTGCCATGGCTTTTGCCTTATTGATATCGAAGCAGCCCACCGTCAGATATGATCTGCGCTCTCTGGCCACCTCCTCTGCATGGCAAGGGCCGGAGACTACACCTATCAGTTCGTTGGGGACATCGCAGAAATCGTGCAGATATTCCGATACCAAGACATTCTCATCCGGCACGATCCCCTTGATAGCATTGATAATCAGCTTGTCGCGCATGCTGGACGAGCGAACGCGTTTCAGATAGGATTTGATGAAAGGCGAAGGAGTGACAAGAACCACCACATCGCTGGCTCTGAAAAAACTGTTCAGATCCGAATCGGTGAAAAATGAGATTTTCCGAGGATCGAATACGGCATCGCGCAGATAGTTCGGATTGCGCCCCGTATGCTTAATGCCCTGCGCCTGCTCTTCGCGGCGCATAAACCAATTGATGGATGGTTGAGAGGTCAATATGATTTTGGCCAGAGCCGTAGCCCAACTGCCACTACCCAATATTCCTATTCTCCCGATTCCCCCCATGATACTTTAATTATCCGGATAAAAAAGAATAGCCGCACGGAAGAGCAAGAGCCTTCCTATTCGCACCGCTATCCTTGTACAATCGTTACTCATATGGGGCTTCCTGCCAAGCCGAAACGGTTTCCAGATTCAAACCGGCAAGCCCCAACTTATATTTCTTATTGATGTCCATCAGCTGCTGCATCACCTTGCCCGGTTTATCCTCTCGCATCGACTGTACGGTAAGATAGCCGGCCTTATGCAGTACAGGTACCCACTCTTCGGGAATGCCACAAACGGCGAACTTCTCTTTCGTATCTCGTGGAGCCACCTTCTCGGGCTTCATCTGTGGGAAGAGGAGCACCTCCTGAATACTCTCCTGCCCTGTCAATAGCATGACCAAACGGTCCATACCGATACCCATACCGCTGGTCGGCGGCATACCGTATTCAAGGGCACGGATGAAGTCGTTGTCGATGTACATGGCTTCGTCATCGCCTTTCTCGGACAGCTTGAGTTGTTCTTCGAAACGTTCTCTCTGGTCAATCGGGTCGTTCAGCTCCGAGTAGGCGTTGGCCAACTCCTTGCCATTGACCATCAGCTCGAATCGCTCTGTCAGCTCCGGATTGGTGCGGTGTTCTTTCGTCAGAGGCGACATTTCTTTCGGATAGTCTGTGATGAAAGTAGGCTGGATATAGTTCTTCTCGCACTTCTCGCCGAAGATCTCATCGATGAGCTTGCCTTTGCCCATCGTTTCATTGTGCTCTACGCCCAGCTTGTCGCATACCTGACGCAGCTCGGCCTCGTTCATTCCGCTGATGTCGATACCCGTATGCTCATGGATGGCTTCGATCATGGTCACTCGCCTGTAGGGGGCCTTGAAGTCGATCAATTTCTCGCCCACCTTCACCTGAGTAGTACCCAGCACATCCATACAGATGCGTTCGAGCATCTGCTCCGTAAAGTTCATCATCCAATTGTAATCCTTATAGGCCACATAGATCTCCATGGCCGTGAACTCAGGATTATGCGTGCGGTCCATCCCCTCATTTCGGAAATTGCGGCTGAATTCATACACACCATCGAAACCGCCCACGATCAGACGCTTCAGATACAATTCGTTAGCGATTCTCAGATAGAGCGGAATGTCCAGAGCGTTATGATGCGTGATAAAAGGACGCGCAGCTGCACCTCCCGGGATCGATTGGAGTACAGGTGTATCCACTTCGATGTATCCGCGCTCATTGAAGAAACTGCGCATCGAATTGAATACCATCGTACGCTTGAGGAAAATGTCTTTGACATGACTATTGACGACCAGATCCACGTATCGCTGACGATAACGCTGCTCCGAATCCGTGAAGCCATCGAAGACCTCCCCATCTTTTTCTTTTACCACAGGAAGGGGGCGGATAGCTTTCGACAAGAAAGTCATCTCCTGCACATGCACCGATATTTCTCCCATCTGAGTGCGGAATACGTACCCTTTCACTCCGATGAAATCACCTATATCCGTACACTTCTTGACCACCGTATTGTAGAACTCCTTATCCTCACCCGGACAAATATCGTCCCGAGTAATATAGATCTGGATACGCCCCTCAGCATCTTGCAGCTCCATGAATGTAGCTTTCCCCATGATACGGCGGCTCATAATACGTCCGGCAATGCTTACTTGACGTTTGGCGGCATTCTCATCGCCATTGAAATTCCTTTTGATCTCGGTGGAATAGGCATTGACGGTATATTCCGCTGCAGGATATGGATCGATCCCCAAATTACGCAGTTGCTCTAAGCTGTTACGGCGTACGACTTCTTGTTCCGAAAGTTCGAGTATGTTCATGCAAAAACTTCTAATTTATATTCCCCCTGCAGCAACTTGCTTGCTCTGCTGCATAACCGACACGATCGGAGCCATTCGTCCGAGGGGGAAAAACCTTGGTTCACAAAGGTAACTTATTTCTATCAGATACGTTCCAGAACCAAATCGATAAGGCCCTCTATACTTCCCTGATAGGAGGTATTCATCTTTTCGGATTTCCTGCCTGCGATGATACAACAGACCGTGATGGCTTCGTGCCCCATCAGGGCAGCCAGACCGGCCAAAGAGGAGCTTTCCATTTCATAGTTCGTAATACGGCTGCCATTGAAGTCGAAAGCCTGTATCTTCCTGTTCAGATCCTCGTCTTTGAGGGGTAAGCGCAAGCGACGCCCCTGCGGTCCGTAGAAGCCATTGGCTGCAATAGTCACACCTCGCAGGATGTCCTCCCGGCATATTCGATCCGACAGCGTCTTGTCAGCCGGTATCACGTAGGGTTTCAGCCCTTCGATTTTCCACTCCAGTTGATCCTGAAGTGCTGCTTCGAAGGCCGCATCCCGTATCTTCTCCGTATCGCTATAGAAATACATGACTCCATCGAAGCCGATGCTTCGCTCTGCAGCCACATAAGATCCTATGGGCGTATTGTCCTGCAATCCGCCGGAAGTCCCCACCCTTACGAGTGTGAGTTTGCGTAGCCGATCCTTCACCTGGCGGGTATCGAAGTCTATATTGGCCAGAGCATCCAGTTCGTTCAAGACTATATCTATATTATCAGAGCCGATGCCGTGGCTCTGCACCGTGATGCGCTTGTCGCCATACCACCCCGTGACGGTATGAAACTCCCTATTGGATACATTGCATTCAATGCGCTCGAAACGAGAGGCGACTGCATCCACACGAGCAGGATCACCTACCAATATGACCTTATCGGCCAATTGTTCGGGACGAATATGCAGATGAAAGACCGAACCGTCCGTATTGATGATCAGCTCGGAGGGGGGAATCGTTCTTTTGGTTTTCATAAGTTCATTAATGTTTTAAGAGGTGAGACAGATCAATCGTAAGATGGCTCTCGAAAAGGTCGGCCTTGGTCTAAAAGCCTTGCACGGCTTGTAACTCCATGTTTCTGACTTCCTTTTCCATTCGGCCTACTTCTTCTTCCAGTGGAGGAATGGCATTTTCGAGACGAAGAATTTCCTGCTTCATACCGCTTCGCTCCGAAGCCGATGCTCTTCCATACAAGAGTCGTAACTCTTCCAGACGGGTAGCCGCCTGTTCCAATTTTCTTTTCCGAGCCATCACATCCTGATAGAGCGACTTGGCTTCGCTGCTTTGGAAGTCGCTCCAGCGCGTATAGATACGCATCCCCTGCATAGGGAAATAAATCTGACGTTCGGAAGCCTTCTTCTCTGCATCGGTGCGGTTGTCCCGAGCCGATGCGATCAGACGACTGTAGTCTCGCTCAGGGTCTTGCGTTGCTCTTATGCTCTTGAGGGAGGCATACGCCCTTTTGAGGGCCATATCGTCAGTAGCCACAGGGCGCCCCTCTTCATTGATAACGAAGGTATAGACAGTGACAACATCCGCAGGACAAAAACGGTCACTGGCAAAGAAGCCAATCCCACGTAATTCGTCGTACACCAGCAGATAATCGTTGTAAGGGGAATTGAAAGGCATACCGAGCAAAGTCGGTTCCAGAAAAATGCCATCTTCCAAATCACGACGGGTCATATACAGATCATATCCGCCTATTCCATCAGGTCGATCACTGGCAAAAAGCAGGGTAAAACCATCCGCCCGTAACGAAGGATAGTTTTCATTGAATCGGGAATTGAGTTTTTCGAGGGGGATCGCATTGCCCCATTTGCCACCGATCCGGTGGGCTTCATGCAGGCTGTAAACTCCATCCTCACCTTTCTCCGTCATGATGGCATGGTCGCCGCGCCCATTGACAAAAGAAGTCGCCTCCCCTTGGTTTCCTTTCACCCATTCGAGCCGACCGTTATCGGCTATGAGATTGTAGGCCGACAGGAGATCGGCTTTATTCGTCCGTACGCTGTCTATCACCTCCACCCATTCGGCTCTGTCCAGCAAGCGCACAGCTCGTCGCATACGGTCTATTCCGGCATCTATGGAGACTGTTTCCTGTTTTTTCTTCACAAGAGTAACCTTCTGTTTTTCCAGTGCAGCAAGAGCTTCGGAGAAGAAATATTCTTTAGCATAAGCATCCGCCAACATCTCATAGGCATCACTCCGCCGGCTTACGGCCACCCGAAGGGGAGCAATAGCTTCTTCGTAGCGTTCAGCCTTGTACAGAAGAAGCCCTAGCATATAGTTATTATCGGCATGTTTTGGATTTTTGGCCACCAACTGTTGGGCTATGGGCAAAGCCTTGTCATAACGTCCGCTATCGATCAGTAGACGAAGTTCCGAAATGCTTTGGGCGGAGAGCTGCTTACTTACAACAATGGAAATCAATGCAAAGAGAAAGAGGGTTATGGAACGACACATCATTATTGTACTTAAAAAAACCTTTGCTATCGCATCATTTGCAAACGGTATCCTCATGGGACAAAAGACATCCGAACACGCATGCAGGCAGCCATTACCGTTGCAATACCGATACTATACAAAGATAGTGTTTCTTGCTCACATGCCGAATCCGAGCATTTTCCGGCACTGTAGTGACAGTAATTATATTTGAGGTTTGCAGAGACTGCATGAAGTACTACTTTCTTCGTCAAATCAATGCTTATGTCTGTCTTGATCAATATGAGGGGATGGAAGGGTTATTGTGCAATGGTCTTCCTCTTGACTTTTTACTGCTGATCGTTTTCCTCTCTACACTCTCAGGCAATACCTCCTGGTATGAGATTGAAGATTATGCCGAGGAATACGAAGAAGAATTGAAAAGTCTATACGAAATGCTTACCGGCCATCAGCTTATGCATACCATGCCTTCTCATGATACTCTCAACAGGAGCATCAGTCTGTTGGATGTAGAAGCTTTTGAGGGGGCTTATAAGCGATGGATTGAAGGCTTTATCTCGGCTACTTCGGGTAAACATATTTGCATTGATGGCAAGACGATGCGGGGAGTGAAGAAACTCTCTTTTGATACACAATCCCATGTCGTCTCTGCCTTTTCACCACAAGATATGTGCAGTCTTGCCCAACTCTACATCGACCGAAAAACAAACGAAATACCTGCCATACATCAACTTCTTGATTTGCTGGACTTGAACGGGGCTGTTGTCTCCATTGATGCCATAGGTACACAGACAGCCATTGTCGAACAAATCATCGATAAGGGCGGAGACTATGTATTGTGTGTTAAAGCGAATCAAAGTTTGAGTCTGCAAGAGATTGAAGCCTATTTCTGCCCTCTTTTTCAGAAACATATCCTCCTTGACGAACAGACGGAACTATCTCACGGACGCATAGAAACACGTCGCTATGAAAGTATTCTCAATCCCTTGGAGATAGAAGCCAACGAGGTATTAACTCGCCGGAAAGGCTTGAGGTCGATACACAAAGTTGTACGCAAACGAAGGGATAAAAAGAGTGACAAAACGAGTGAAGAAGTGGCCTACTACATTTCGTCATTAACAGATGTTTCTTCATTGAAACAAGCTATTCGTGGGCATTGGGCGATAGAGAATAAGTTACACCACTGTTTGGATGTCTATTTCGGACACGATGCCTCGCACAAGAGAACGAGGAATGTGGCGCAGATTATGGATATCATTCAAAAGATTAATTTACTCATTATGAGACCTTTGAAAAATAAAGAGATGGAGTAAAGAGGAGTTCTTCGCATAAAAGGAGCGAGGGAAAGGGGTGGCAGTAAGGAGTGAAAGTAGTTGTAAATCCCCCCTTTGAGGAGCTACTTGTACGAGCTCCTCAAGGGTGGTTATGCCTTATCCTACGGATGAGGACATAATTATCCCCGGGGTTCTGTATAAATTAAAGGCGATGCTTTCAAGAATGTTTTGAGTATGGGTCTTGGCAAGTCCCCGGTATCGACATCGTCCGCCATGAAACCACCGGCGAATACTGCCAAAGGTGCGTTCGATGGTGCTCCGTATCGGACCGATTGCTTTGTTTCGTTGCTTCTCTTCCTCGGTCAATGCCCTGTTGCGTTGTGCCTTGTGCATAATGCCGTCTTGAAGGTGATGGGTTTGCAGGTAGGAACGATTTTCCCCGCAAGCATATCCTTTGTCCGCCAAGACGGCTGTGCCTTGAGGTATGTTTGCACCCTGCAATAGCGGAATAAACTCCTTCGTGTCACTGCGGTTCGCTGCTGTCGTTATCACCTTTTGAACAATGCCTTGAACATTGGTCAGACAATGCTTTTTGTATCCGTAGTGATAACGCTTTTGTTTGTAAACCCAACGGGCTTCTTCATCCGTCCCTTTACGCCGGCGGACAACCTGTTTTTGATAATCCTCCTCTGCCTCTTTTTCCTCCTCGCTCCGATTGTCTTGCCTGTCGTCTGCGACTTCAATCGTAATGCTTCCGTTGGGTTTGTGCGGCGTCTCCACAAGGCTTGCATCGACAAGCACCCCTTCCCTTACCGAAATGTGATGGCGCGAAAGTTGTTTGTTAAACTGCGCCAACAGTTTGTCCATGAGACCCAACTCTGTCAGTGCCGAACGAAATCGACTGATGGTGCTGTGGTCGGGAGATACCTCTTCCATCTTCAGTCCCAAGAATCGGGAAAAGGTGATTGAATCATTGATGCGCTCCTCCAAAGCACAATCACTGAGGTTGTACCATGTCTCCAAAAGCAACATCTTGAATAAGAGAATCACGTCATAAGCCGGTGCGCCGATGGCATTTTGTCGCTTCGTGTATTTCTTGTTGATCAGCGTCCTGATCGGACGCCAATCGATAAGCCTGTCAACCTGATTGAGGAAGTCGTTTTGTGCTTTGCGATAACGCTTTGAAAGGAGTGCGTCTGCAAATGTTACATGCTCATCGGTATTCTTGGATTGGTATGCCATGGGAGGAATATTATGCTGTTTTTAATGCTCAAATATACAAAATAACTCCCTATTATACAATGAATTAACAAACAAAATACACACCAATCGCCGTGCAAATTTCTCCATTATAGAGCGACTAAAAACGAATATGAAGTCCTCAATCCCTCGCATCCAAAAGAAACTGGCTCGAATGAAGCCACAACAACTAATCACAATACAATTTTAATGCGTCACCCCTGGTAAACGAATCCTCCGGATCAAACTCTAAAAACAGATGAGAAATACTAGAAGTAGCCGAATGAGTAAAAAAACTCGCCCCTAAGGGAGGAGGTTTCCGTTTTTGTGAACTCACCCCAATAAATCCAAAGATCAATTCCGTATTGCAGAACCATCTAACCTGTCTTTCGGCCCCTATATTTCGATCTCACCACAAGAAAAAACTAAAAAAATATATCATCACGGCATTAACATAAAAGCCCACTATCATGTTTTTAACAAAAAACTATTATTATTGTAGTAGACAAATACAAGACACTATTATGTTTACTTATATAAATGCTTATCCTTTGAATGCACACTTTTGAAACAGCTAATCCCCGACTAATGCCTTGCCATAAGTCTTGGCTCTACAGTTATTTTTGCAACTCCCAAATTGGCACTATCTTTGGTGCGCAATTATATCAACCGAAATAAGTTGATACATACAGATTTGTCACGAAAAGAGAAGGAAATAAAATTCTCAACAAAATAAAAAACAGAAAAAACCATGAATAAAGCGATTTCGGCTGAAAAGTTGTCCGCCTTGTTTAAGGACGGTATGACTATCATGGTGGGTGGCTTCTTAGCGAATGGTACCCCCGAAAGGATTATCGATGAACTAGTAAAAAGCGGTGTCAAGGATCTCACTCTTATTGCCAACGACACGTCCTATCCGGATCGTGGTTGTGGTCGGCTCATTGCAAACCATCAGGTGAAGAAGTTGATAGCTTCTCACATAGGTACGAACCCCATGACCGGTGACCAAATGAATACAGGTGAGTTGGTAATCGAGTTTAGTCCTCAGGGTACTCTTGCAGAGAGAGTACGAGCAGGAGGAGCCGGCTTGGGAGGAGTATTGACCCCTACAGGGCTTGGGACGGTAATCGAAGAAGGTAAACAGAAGATCGAGATTGATGGCGAGGTTTTTTTGCTCGAAAAACCTATCCGTGCCGACTTTGCCTTTATCAAGGGAAGTGTTGGCGATGAATTTGGGAATCTCATCTATAAAGGCACAACACAGAACTTCCAGCCCCTGATGGCAATGGCAGCAGACTGTGTAGTGGCAGAAATCGAAGAAATCCACCCCATCGGACAGATCCCCATGGAACAAATCCATACCAGCGGCATATTCGTGGACTATATCCTCCGCTAATCGGCTCCCTGCTCTTAGACAAATCAACTACTCACAATAACTCCAATACGACTATGACAAAGACATCAATGATCCGTCTTCGGATGAGTGCGCATGATGCTCATTACGGAGGTAACTTAGTAGATGGGGCTCGCATGCTCCAACTCTTCGGAGACGTTGCCACAGAACTCCTTATCATGCAAGATGGTGATGAAGGCCTCTTCTGTGCTTATGACAATGTGGAATTTTTGGCTCCGGTATTTGCCGGAGATTATATAGAGGCTGTAGGCGAAATCACTCATGTGGGAAATACCAGTCGAAAGATGAAATTCGAAGCTCGTAAGGTGATTCGTCCTCGTACGGATATTTCGGAGTCGGCAGCCGATGTGCTTGACGAACCTATTGTTGTTTGCCGTGCTACCGGCACTTGTGTGGTACCGGCTAATTGCCAGCGCAACAAATAAGTAAAACCATTATACCGACTGTAATTATGGAAAAATTGATCATTACGGCAGCCATCTGCGGTGCAGAGGTTCTGAAAGAGCATAATCCGGCCGTTCCCTACACGGTAGAAGAGTGTGTACGTGAAGCCAAATCGGCCTATGATGCAGGTGCCAGCATCATTCATCTCCATGTGAGATACGATGATGGTACCCCTACTCAAGATAAAAATCGCTTCAAAGAAGTCATGGAAGCCATCAAGGCGGTATGTCCCGATGTAATCATCCAGCCTTCGACAGGAGGTGCTGTGGGCATGACGAATGATGAACGTCTGCAACCGACAGAGCTTTTTCCCGAAATGGCTACTTTGGATTGTGGCACCCTTAACTTCGGCGGTGATGAAGTGTTCACCAATACGGAAAACACGATCAAATATTTCGGGGAGAAAATGATCGAGCGTGGCATCAAACCTGAACTTGAAGTCTTCGACAAGAGCATGATCGACATGGCTCTTCGTCTTCACCGCAAAGGTTATATCCAATCCCCTATGCACTTCGACTTCGTAATGGGTGTAAATGGCGGTATCAGCGGAGAAATGCGTGATTTCGTTTTCCTTCGCGAAAGTATCCCCGCAGATGCCACATATACTGTAGCAGGTGTGGGACGCTATGAGTTTCCCCTCGCGGCACTGGCTATCATTGATGGAGGACATGTGCGTGTAGGTTTCGAAGACAATGTATATATATCCAAAGGAGTTTTAGCTCGCTCTAATGGAGAATTGGTAGAAAAAGTGGTTCGTATGGCCAAGGAAATGGGTCGTGAGATAGCCACTCCGGCAGAAGCCCGTCGGATATTGGGGCTTAGCAAATAACAACTCTAAAACTCACAAAATTCACTCAATACGTTTCGATAATGCAAAAGAAAGGAAACAAATACGGTACACACCGTGTTTTAGCCCCTCAAGGCGTTCTACCCCAGCCCGCTGAAAAAGTGGACAACAACATGGATGAAATCTACGACAATGAGATTCTTATCGATGTTAAGACTTTGAATATAGACTCTGCAAGTTTCACGCAGATCCATGAACAAGCCGGTGGAGATAAGGCTAAAATCGCCGAAATCATGCTTGGCATTGTAGCCAAACAAGGAAAGCATCGTAACCCTGTTACAGGCTCAGGCGGGATGCTTCTCGGCGTAGTTGAAAAGATCGGCGATGCTCTCAAAGACAAAATCGACTTGAAAGTAGGCGATAAAATTGCCACGCTCGTGTCGCTTTCTCTAACGCCACTCCGCATCGACAAAATCAAGGAAATTCGTCCGGATGTAGATCAAGTGGACATCGAAGGAAAGGCTATTCTCTTCGAAAGCGGTATCTATGCGAAGATTCCTAACGATTTGCCTGAAAAGCTGGCTCTATCGGCACTTGATGTGGCAGGTGCTCCTGCTCAGACAGCCAAATTGGTGAAGCCGGGAGATACGGTACTTATTATCGGTGCAGGTGGCAAGAGCGGTATGCTCTGCTGCTACGAAGCCAAAAAACGCGCCGGTGTAACCGGTAAGGTAATCGGTCTTTGCCACTCACAGAAGAGTACGGATCGCTTGAAAGCTCTCGGTTTCTGCGATCATGTATTCTCTGCCGATGCAACGAAGCCGGTGCCTGTAATGGAAGAGATCGAAAAGCTTACGAATGGAGAGATGTGTGATGTTACGATCAACAACGTAAATATCACTGATACAGAAATGACAAGCATCCTCTGTACGAAGAATGATGGTATCGTCTATTTCTTCTCTATGGCTACAAGTTTCACCAAAGCTGCTTTGGGGGCTGAGGGCGTAGGCAGTGATGTGACCATGATCGTTGGTAATGGCTATACCAAAGGTCATGCTGAAATCACACTGCAGGAGCTTCGAGAATGTGAGGCTTTGCGCAAAGTTTTCACAGAATTGTACGCTTAATTCATTAGAAATGAGCTGCTACGGAGAGATAATCATTGTCTCCGTAGCGTTCTTTTTTAGATAATCAGCCAAAGCTCACAATAACCATGGCAGAAAGTCGTAGAAAGTATTATTTCCCTGATGTCACCGATGAGCAATGGAACGACTGGCATTGGCAGGTCCTCAATCGAATTGAGACGCTCGACCAGCTGAAAAAGTACGTTACACTCACCGCTGAAGAAGAAGAGGGAGTAAAAGAATCGCTCAAAGTACTCCGAATGGCTATCACACCTTATTATTTGAGTTTGATAGACCCCGAGAATCCTAATTGTCCGATTCGTAAACAAGCCATTCCTACTCATCAGGAACTGGTACGTGCTCCTGAAGATCAGGTAGACCCACTTAGTGAAGATGAAGATTCGCCCGTACCCGGACTGACTCATCGCTATCCGGATCGTGTATTGTTCCTTATCACGGACAAATGCTCGATGTACTGTCGTCATTGTACTCGCCGTCGCTTCGCAGGACAGAAAGATGCTTCTTCTCCTTCTGAGCGCATCGATCGATGCATTGACTATATAGCTAATACACCGACAGTCCGTGATGTTTTGCTATCGGGGGGTGATGCCCTCCTTGTCAGCGACGAACGCTTGGAATACATATTGAAGCGTCTGCGCGAAATACCTCATGTGGAGATTGTTCGTATAGGAAGCCGTACGCCGGTAGTCCTTCCTCAGCGCATAACGCCTCAATTGGTGGATATGCTCAAAAAATATCATCCGGTGTGGCTGAACACTCACTTCAACCACCCGAATGAAGTTACCGAAGAAGCTGTAGAGGCTTGTGAAAGAATGGCCAATGCCGGTATTCCGTTGGGTAACCAAACGGTTTTATTGCGTGGAATCAATGATTGTACACATGTGATGAAGAGATTGGTACATTTGCTTGTAAAGATGCGTGTGCGTCCTTACTATATATATGTATGCGATCTTTCGCTTGGAATAGGTCATTTCCGCACGCCGGTATCTAAAGGAATCGAAATTATCGAAAACTTGCGCGGACACACCTCGGGCTATGCTGTTCCTACCTTTGTGGTAGATGCTCCGGGGGGTGGCGGTAAGATACCTGTAATGCCGAACTATGTTGTATCTCAGTCCCCACGACATGTGGTTCTTCGCAATTATGAAGGTGTTATCACAACCTATACGGAGCCGGAGAATTATCATGAGGAGTGTGATTGTGAGGACTGTCGAGCCGGTAAGCATAAAGAGGGTGTAGCTGCACTTTCCGGAGGTCAGCAGTTGGCTATCGAGCCTTCCGACTTAGCTCGCAAAAAACGCAAGTTTGATAAGAACTGATTGAATGAAAATAAGCTCCCTCCCCTTTGCAAAGCCATTGGGGAGAGAGTTTGCTTAAAGAGAGAAAGAGAGAAAGAGAGAAAAAATTGCCTTTTGTAGAAAAAATTATGCAGAGCCGGAGCATATCCATTTTCGGGATGGAGAAGAACACCGGCAAAACAGAAACGCTCAACTATATCATCAGGCGACTCGATGCCTATCGGCATAGGGTTGCCCTTACTTCTATAGGCATAGATGGTGAAAAGAGTGACCAGGTTACTCAGACGGCCAAGCCGGAAATAGTGGTACCTAAAGGGATGATATTTGTTACCTCCGAGCTGCATTTTCTAAAAAAAGAACTGATTGCAGAGATTATTGATGTCAGCGAAGATCGGACTGCATTGGGACGGCTCATCACGGCCTGTTCTTTGGAACCCGGTAAAATTTTGCTCTCAGGGCCTTCCACGACAGGAGGGTTAAGAAAAATGATAACTACTCTATCGA
This sequence comes from Porphyromonas gingivalis ATCC 33277, assembly GCF_000010505.1. GTDB lineage: Bacteria > Bacteroidota > Bacteroidia > Bacteroidales > Porphyromonadaceae > Porphyromonas > Porphyromonas gingivalis. The sequence goes on from NC_010729.1 coordinate 1,298,430, forward strand.
ACTCCGGAGTGCAAACGACTATTGTAGATGGAGCTCTTTCTCGCAAGTGTCTGGCATCTCCTGTCGTTACCGATGCTATGATTTTAGCTACCGGAGCTGCTTTGTCCATCAATATACCTCAGTTGGTCCGTAAAACGGCTGCCGTGTATCGATTGATCTCTTTACCTACGGTAGAAGCCGAATTGGCAGAGAAATTAGATCCCATCGAACAAGGCATATGGGGGATAGACGAATCGGGCAACGTTTACGACTTGGGGATTCGTTCGGCACTGATGTTGAATGCATCTAACAGAAATGACCTGACTCGCTTCGGCAACAGAATTTATGTGTCCGGAGCCGTTAGTGATAACTTATTGGAACAGCTTCGCCTCTCTGATGATAAAATCTGTCTCATCATCAGAGATTTTACACGTATGTTTGCTTTGCCGGAAGCAGTAGATCGTTTTCTACAGAGCAAACATGAGATCAAATCTCTGTATGGAGGTAAGCTATTGGCCGTGACAATCAATCCGGTAGCACCCAGCGGGTACAAACTGAAATCCGAAGTGCTGCGCAGAGAGATGGAAAAAGCCCTCGGTATTCCGGTCTACGATGTAAGAGGGTTAAACACGCTTGAATGTTGATGAAACTACGGGAACAGATAAATAGCATTAGTGGCTTTCGCTATGTAATAGATGAGTTGTGCATACATTCATCTGTAGGGCGACGTTGTCTGATGGAGCAAGAATTCTTGACCGAGGCTTCCGATATTGAAGTGCTTCTTTCTCGTGTAGAAATAGCCATCTCATACCAAGCAGACCAACGAAAACAAAAAGGTCTGGATGAAATTGCACACAAATTAATGCAGCTACGTGACATCCAAGGGACGATATATTCTCTTTCACGCCACGTAGTTTGCACGGACATTGATTTTTTCGAGATCAAGTTCTTAGCAATTTTAAGTGAAGATATTCGGGATCTGATCCGTTTTTACCAGTTAGATGATCTCTCTTCTCCCCTACCCGATTTGTCGCAGATCGTTTCCGTTTTGGATCCGGAGGAAAAGAGAATTCCTCATTTCTATATATACGATGCGTATTCGGAGACATTGAGAGAGTTGAGAGACAGGCTCAAAAAAGAAACAAACGAAGACGCCAGGATCGAAATCCGCAATGAAAGTTTGCAGGAGGAAGACATAGTCCGTAAGCGACTTTCTCGCGAGTTGTCCCCTTATGCTGGAGGATTGGCTACAGCTCTAGAATTGTTGGGAGCGATAGATCTGTTATTAGCAAAGGTCAAACTATTCATTCAGCTTGGATGGAGTAAACCGGGTTCTGGTCATAGTGTTACGAACTATATGGGACTGGTACATCCACATGTCCTTAGCCTCCTGGGGAAAAAAGGAGAAAAGTTCCAGCCGGTAGATATAGCCCTACCCTCTCTGCCAACCTTAATTACCGGTGCTAACATGGCAGGAAAAAGTGTGCTGTTGCAAGGAGTTGCATTAGCTCAGATCCTCTATCAATATGGCTTCTATGTGCCGGCACAAAAGGCAGAGATATGCCCTGTAGAAAAAGTGATGCTTTCACTTGGAGATGCACAAGATATTAGACAGGGGCTTTCCTCTTTCGGGGCGGAAATGATGTGTCTTTCGTCCATTGCCGATGAGGCCAGACAGGGAAAGCAACTACTCGTTTTAGTCGATGAACCTGCAAGGACAACGAATCCCGTAGAAGGACAAGCCATTGTCAGTGGGCTATTGGCTATATTGAGCAGGTATAAGATCCGATCTCTCGTCACTACGCATTATGGCAGTATAGACATTCCATGTCGCCGCTTGAAAGTGCGTGGTTTTAGAGAAGACAAAGTGAACTTACCTCTACATGTAAATTCCCTCAGCAAATGTGTGGACTATACGCTTGAAGAAGTGAGCGAAAACGATGTTCCACACGAAGCAATACGCATAGCAGAGATCCTTGGGGTTAACGAGGCTCTTATGACAGAATGCAAACAGTTTTTGAACAACACGAAATAGCATAAAGCAAGAATACATATCATAAGTATGCAAAAAAGTAAAGTCGGAATTGATTTCTCCAAGGTAGAATATGCCAGAAGCATTGCCGGAGAAATAGCCGGTAACGTACAGACATTCGTCGAACAATACACGACTGTAGCCGTGGAACGCACCCTCTGTCGCCTAATCGGGATTGATGGAGTGGATGGCAATGCTGTTCCACTACCCAATGTATTGGTCGACCATCTGAAAGATCGGAATGTTTTGGGGCATGGTGCTCTGTTCTTTTTAGCAAATGGAATAGTTGCTACGGGAAAATCTCCTCAAGAAATTGCTGAAAGTGTGGCTGTCGGCGAAGTGGATCTTACCTCTTACCCCTTCTGTTCTGCCAATGTCATTGCAGATACATTGGCACCGCTCATAACAGGAGGGATGCAAAAAATAGCTGCCAACAGAAAGAGAAGAGAGGACTACATCGAGACTCTCGGAGAAGGGCCTAGACCTTATCTCTACGTTATTGTTGCTACTGGCAATATATATGAAGACGTTGTTCAAGCACAAGCAGCTGCTCGCCAAGGAGCCGATATTATTGCCGTAATACGTACTACGGGACAGAGTTTGCTCGACTACGTTCCTTACGGAGCTACGACAGAAGGATTCGGGGGTACTTTTGCTACACAAGAAAACTTCCGTATCATGCGAAAAGCCTTGGATGAGGTTGGAGAAGAGGTTGGTCGATATATCAGGCTCTGCAACTATTGTTCAGGTCTTTGCATGCCGGAAATAGCCGTAATGGGAGCACTCGAAGGCTTGGATGTAATGCTCAATGATGCTCTCTATGGAATTCTTTTCCGAGACATTAATATGCAACGTACTTTGGTGGATCAATACATGAGTCGTGTTATCAATGGATTTGCCGGCGTTATCATCAATACCGGTGAGGATAACTACCTAACCACTGCTGATGCCGTAGAAGAAGCACATACCGTACTTGCCTCGGATTTGATCAATGAGCAGCTGGCTCTTACAGCCGGATTGCCTTCAGAACAGATGGGGCTTGGACATGCATTTGAAATGGATCCCATGCTCGAGAATGGATTCCTTTTCGAATTGGCTCAAGCACAAATGACCAGAGAAATTTTCCCCAAAGCTCCGCTTAAGTATATGCCTCCCACGAAGTTCATGACCGGCAACATTTTCCGTGGTCATTTACAGGATGCGCTTTTCAATATAATCGGTGTATGGACCTCTCAGGGTATCCAACTGCTCGGTATGCCTACCGAAGCTATCCATACTCCTTTTATGAGCGACCGCTATCTTTCGATCGAAAATGCCAAATATATTTTCTCCAATATGAAGAATATCGGATCGGAAGTTGAATTCAAAGAAGGCGGTATCGTACAGAGCCGAGCACGTGAAGTGCTTGACAAGACCGTGAATTTGCTTGAAAGATTGAAGGAAGAAGGTCTCTTCTCTGCTTTGGAAAAAGGTATTTTTGGTGATGTAAAACGCCCGATGAACGGAGGAAAAGGTTTGAGCGGTGTTGCCAAGAAGGAAGTACACTACTACAACCCGACAATCGAGCTGATGAAAAACTTTAATATGAGTGGTAAGTTATGAGCGGTGGACTATATTCGACAGAAGGAAGAGATTTCGATCAGACATTAGATCTGTCGCGCATCAAGCCCTATGGCGACACGATGAATGACGGTAAGGTGCAGCTTAGTTTTACCTTACCTGTTCCGGCCGGAGATGAAGCCATCGAAGCAGCTAAGCAGCTCATCAAAAAAATGGGGATGCAGAATCCTCAAGTAGTATTCTTCCGCGAACTGACAGAAGGTTTTACTTTTTTCAACTGTTATGGCAGCTGCGAACATACGGTAGACTATAGCTCTATCTATGTGCCGAAGGTAGAATCTACTAAATGGGATATGGCTGAAACGGATGACTTTATCCGTGAGAATATCGGCCGAAAGATAGTAGTGGTTGGAGCCAGTACAGGCACTGATGCCCATACGGTAGGCATTGATGCCATCATGAATATGAAAGGCTTTGCCGGCCATTATGGTTTGGAACGCTATGAAATGATCGAAGCATACAATCTTGGCAGTCAGGTTCCGAATGAAGAGTTTATTGCTAAGGGAATCGAACTCAAAGCCGATGCTCTTTTGGTATCTCAAACAGTAACACAAAAAGATGTGCATATCAAGAATCTGATAGAGCTGGTCGAACTCATGGAGGCAGAAGGTCTGAGAGATAAGATGATCTTGGCCTGTGGAGGGCCTCGTATCACCTATGAATTGGCCAAAGAGCTTGGCTATGATGCAGGATTCGGTGCCAATACATATGCTGATGATGTTGCTTCATTCATCGCTCAGGAGTTCCATAAGAGAATGAATAACAAATAGAAATCGATAAAATATTTTCATCATGGAAAAAGATCAAATCAGAGAAGTGATCGCCAGGCGCGTTGCCCTCGAATTGAAAGATGGTGATGTAGTCAACCTCGGTATAGGTCTGCCGACGATGGTGCCCAATTACCTAAAACCCGGAGTGCAAGTATATTTGCAGTCTGAAAATGGCATGATTGGGATGGGCCCTGCTCCGGAAACAGGCAAAGAAGATCCTTATCTGATCAATGCAGGGGGAGGCTCCATTACGGCTATTCCGGGGGCTGCTTCATTTGATAGTGCTACCTCATTTGCCATCATTCGTGGTGGGCATGTGGATGTCAGTGTACTCGGAGCACTGCAAGTAGACGAAAATGGAGACTTGGCCAACTGGCTGATTCCCGGCAAGAAAGCGCCCGGTATGGGAGGAGCCATGGATTTGCTGATAGGAACCCGTAAGGTAATTTTAGCTATGGAGCATACTGCCAAGGGTAGCCCCAAAATCATGAAAAAATGCTCTTTGCCACTTACGGCAAAAGGACAAGTAAACCTGATTATCACAGAAATGTGTGTGATCGAAGTGTGCCCGGAAAAAGGCCTTGTCGTAACAGAAATACATCTGGATTTTACAGCAGAACAAGTACAAGCTGCAACTGAAGCTTCATTGACTTTTGCTTCTGAGATCATCCCGATGCAACAATAAAAAGAGTTTTTAGTATCACTACAAACCAAATAAACTTCAAGAATTATGAACTTTTCTCAGACACCCCAAGAACAATTGTTTCTTGAGATGATCCGCAGTTTCGCCGAGAAAGAAGTAAAACCTCTGGCGGCAGAAATTGACGAGCAGGAACGTTTCCCCATCGAAACAGTAAAGAAGATGGGCGAAATCGGACTGATGGGCATTCCTTTCCCCGTTGAGTATGGTGGTGCCGGCGGTACAAACGTAATGTATTCAATGGCAGTGGAGGAACTAAGCCGTGTATGTGCTACCACAGGCGTGGTTCTCTCTGCACACACATCTTTGTGCGCAACTCCCATCTACGAAAATGGAACAGAAGAACAAAAGATGAAGTATTTGCCGAAACTCTGTTCTGGCGAATGGATCGGTGCATTTGGACTTACCGAACCCAATGCAGGTACGGATGCTGCTGCTCAGCAAACTTTTGCTGAAGAAAAGGAAGATCATTTCGTACTTAACGGTAACAAGATTTTTATCACCAATGCCGAATATGCTCACGTATACGTGGTATTTGCCATGACAGATAAGAGCCAGGGCACACGTGGTATCACCGCTTTCATCGTTGAAAAAGGAACTCCCGGGTTCTCTATCGGAAAGAAAGAGCTTAAGATGGGTATCCGTGGTTCGGCTACATGCGAACTTATTTTTGAAAACTGTATCGTCCCCAAAGAGAATCTTCTCGGTCGCGTAGGCGGTGGCTTCAAGATCGCCATGAAAACCCTTGATGGCGGACGTATCGGTATCGCATCTCAGGCCCTCGGTATTGCACAGGGAGCTATGGACGAGACGGTGAAGTACACCAAAGAGCGTAAACAATTCGGTCGCAGCATCGCACAATTCCAGAACACGCAATTCCAACTCGCCGACTTGCAATGCCGCATTCAGGCATCTCGTTTGCTGGTTCGTTTGGCAAGCTGGAAGAAGGACATGAAGATGCCCTATACGATGGAGTCGGCTCAAGCCAAACTCTATTGCGCCGAAACGGCTATGGATATGACTACGAAAGCGGTTCAGTTCCACGGAGGATATGGCTATACTCGTGAGTATCCGGTAGAGCGTATGATGCGCGATGCTAAGATCACTGAGATTTATGAAGGTACCAGCGAAGTTCAACGCTTGGTAATCGCATCCAACTTATTAAAATAATCAAGCATTAGACTATGAATATCGTTGTTTGTATCAAACAGGTACCCGATACTACCGAAATCAAATTGGATCCTGTAAAAGGCACGCTCATTCGTGACGGTGTGCCCAGTATCATGAACCCCGATGACAAGGGAGCTTTGGAACAGGCTCTTCGCTTCAAGGACACACACAATGCTCACGTAACTGTGATCACCATGGGACCGCCACAGGCTGAAGCTATCCTGCGCGAAGCATATGCCATGGGTGCAGATCATGCCATCCTTGTCAGCGATCGTAAGTTCGGTGGAGCCGACACATTGGCCACAAGTTACACACTCTCTCAAGCTTTGAGAAAGATCGACCACGATCTGATTATCGCCGGTCGTCAAGCTATCGACGGTGATACGGCTCAGGTAGGGCCTCAGATTGCCGAGCAGCTTGACCTGCCACAGATCACATACGTGGAAGAAGCCACATTCGATGGCAAGCAAACTCTGACTGTTCGCAAGAGCACGGAAGAAGGACATGAGGTTTTGGAAGTAGAGCTTCCTTGTATGCTCACTTTATTGGCTACGGCTAATAAGCCTCGCTACATGCGCGTTCGTGGCATTATGGAAACCTTCGACAGACCTATTGAGTGCTGGGGAGCAAGCGACATTGATGTTGATCCGGAAAGAATCGGTTTGGCTGGTTCTCCCACGAGCGTCAAGAAGTCGTTCACTAAGGGAGCCAAGGCCATGGGAGCACTGCATGAAGATATCACTCCCGAAGAAGCTGCTGACATTATCTTCAATAAACTGAAAGAGAAATTCATCATCTGAACAACAAGCAACTATGGATAAGGAATTATATAAAGGTGTTTTCGTCTTCGCAGAACAACGCGAAGGAGTGATTCAGAACGTAGCCTTCGAACTCATCGGAAAGGCTCGTGAATTGGCAGACACCATCGGAGAAAAAGTAACGGCAATTCTTTGTGGCTATAAGGTTGCTGACTTGCCTAAGGAACTTATCGCTGCCGGTGCCGATACGGTGCTTGTCGTAGATGATGAGAAGCTCGAGAACTACCTTACTGAGCCTTACGCTCAGGCCATTACCCAAATTCTTCAGGACAAGAAGCCTGAGATCGTACTCTTCGGCGCTACGACTATTGGTCGCGACCTCGGTCCCCGTCTTTCTTCTCGCTTGCGTACAGGTCTTACAGCAGACTGTACATCGCTTGAGATCGGTGACGAACGCAATCTGCTGATGACACGTCCGGCTTTCGGCGGTAACCTTATGGCTACGATTATCAGCAAGGAGCATCGTCCTCAGATGTCTACGGTTCGTCCCGGTGTTATGCGTCGTAAGGCTATGGACTACAACCGCCAGGGTATGGTTGAGAACGTAACCATCACGTTTGACACAGCCAAGTTCCGTGTTCGCCTGATCAAGAAAGAGCGTGAAGACAAGAATATGGTGGACATCACGGAAGCTCACATCCTTGTCAGTGGTGGTCGTGGCGTTGGTTCACAAGACGGCTTCAGCAAGCTAGCCGAACTGGCTCAGCAGATCCATGCAGAGGTTTCTTCTTCTCGTGCTATGGTCGATGCCGGTCTTATCGGTCATGAACGTCAGGTAGGACAAACGGGTAAGACCGTTCGCCCCGACATCTATATGGCCGTTGGTATCTCAGGTGCCATCCAGCACTTGGCCGGTATGGAAGAGAGCGATTATATCATTGCCATCAACAAGGACAAATTCGCTCCCATTTTCCAGGTCGCCGATCTTGGTGTAGTCGGCGACTTGCACAAGATTGTACCCATTCTGACGGCTAAGCTACGTTCTGCCATGCAGGACAAGTAAGAGCCTGTTAGTATAACAAACCTTGTAGAGGAGCCGATGAGGCGAAGGGCTTTTGTGGCTCGTCGCATTCATTCGGCTCCTTTTTCATTCATCGAAGAGAGTTATGGAATTTCACAATCTGATCATCCAATCGAAAGATGGTATCACGACGCTGACCATCAACAAACCGGAGACATTGAACGCCCTCTCCTCTGAAGTCCTTTCCGAATTGGAATCGGCCATTGCCGTTATCGCTACAGAAAAGCCTCGAGTGCTGATCATTACCGGAAGCGGCAAAGCATTTGTCGCAGGAGCAGACATAGCCGAGATGCAACACCTGAGTGCAGCCGAGGGAAAAGCCTTTGGAGGGCTTGGAGCAGAGGTGTTCCGAAGGATAGAAGAATTGCCTTTCCCTGTTATTGCAGCCATCAATGGCTTTGCATTGGGAGGCGGATGCGAATTGGCCATGGCTTGTGACATCCGCATAGCTTCGGCTAGAGCCAAGTTTGGTCAGCCCGAAGTCGGATTGGGCATCACCCCCGGATTCTCCGGTACACAACGCTTGCCACGCCTTGTCGCTCCGGGTATAGCCAAAGAACTCATTTACACGGGGCGTATCATCGATGCAGAAGAAGCACTTCGTATTGGTCTTGTCAATCGGGTAACAACTCCGGAGGAATTATTACCTGCCACGATGGAAACGGCTCAACTCATTGCATCACGCTCAGCTTCTGCCGTATCAGCTTCAAAAGAGGCTATCAATCGTGGTACGGAGATGCATATTGCCGAAGGCATTGCTTTGGAACAGAATCTCTTCGGACTGTGCTTTGCCACAGCCGACCAGAAGGAAGGCATGGCAGCTTTCCTCGAAAAACGTAAACCGGCTTTCTGCTGAGAGCCAAAAGAATAGTTATTCACATACACTTTTAATCTCCAACAAAATGAAAATAGCAGTAGTAGGTACCGGAGCCATGGGCAGCGGTATCGTTCAATGTATCGCCCAAAACGGCCTGGACGTCTTGATGAAAGGGCGAAGCGAGACTTCTATCAGCAAATCGCTCAAAGGAATCGAAAAAAATCTCAACCGTCTGGTTGAAAAGGGCAAGATGTCTGCCGATGAGCAGCAAGCCGTTATGGCTCGTATCCGTACGACGATGGACTTCAATGACCTGAAAGATGCCGGTGTCGTGATCGAAGCGATTGCCGAAGAAATGGAAATAAAGAAACAGGCCCTCAGTGCTGTGGCGGAAGTGGTAAGCGAGCAATGTATCATCGCTACCAATACATCTTCATTGAGTATCACAGCTTTGGCAACCGAACTCCCTACCCCATCTCGTGTGATCGGAATGCACTTCTTCAATCCCGTTCCCGTGATGAAACTGGTAGAAGTTATCAGTGCCCAGCAAACTTCGGACGAAGTGATGAAGCTGGTACTGGACTTGTGCGAAATGCTCAAGAAAACAGCTGTACGCGTGAACGAAGCTCCGGGTTTCGTCGTAAACCGTCTTCTCATACCGATGATCAACGAAGGTATCGGAGCCTATGCCGACGGTGTGGCCAGCATAGAGGAAATAGATCAGGCCATGATGCTCGGTGCCAATCACCCGATGGGCCCTTTGGCTTTGGGCGATTTTATCGGTTTGGATGTCTGTCTGGCTATCATGGAGGTATTATTCACCGAATTTGGTGATGCCAAATATCGTCCTCATCCTTTGCTTCGCAAGATGGTTCGTGCAGGACAGCTTGGCCGCAAGACCGGCAAAGGCTTCTACGACTATAGCAAATAAGTCGTTTTTCTCACTTATCGGACTTATCCGAAAATAATTGAGGGTGAGCCAAGTGAATCCTAAAAGCTGGACACAAAACTTTTAGGATTCACTTGGCTCACCCTTTACTTATTGGGTTTATGACTCTCGAAACGAACTGTTATGAGACCTTTGTACGGCGATTGGTGTGTATTTTGTTTGTTAATTCATTGTATAATAGGGAGTTATTTTGTATATTTGAGCATTAAAAACAGCATAATATTCCTCCCATGGCATACCAATCCAAGAATACCGATGAGCATGTAACATTTGCAGACGCACTCCTTTCAAAGCGTTATCGCAAAGCACAAAACGACTTCCTCAATCAGGTTGACACGCTTATCGATTGGCGTCCGATCAGGACGCTGATCAACAAGAAATACACGAAGCGACAAAATGCCATCGGCGCCCCGGCTTATGACGTGATTCTCTTATTCAAGATGTTGCTTTTGGAGACATGGTACAACCTCAGTGATTGTGCTCTGGAGGAGCGCATCAATGATTCAATCACCTTTTCCCGATTCTTGGGACTGAAGATGGAAGAGGTATCTCCCGACCACAGCACCATCAGTCGATTTCGTTCGGCACTGACAGAGTTGGGTCTCATGGACAAACTATTGGCGCAGTTTAACAAACAACTTTCCCGCCATCACATTTCGGTCAGGGAAGGGGTGCTTGTGGATGCAAGCCTTGTGGAGACGCCGCATAAACCCAACGGAAGCATTACGATTGAAGTCGCAGACGACAGAGAAGACAATCGGAGCGAGGCGGAAAAAGAGGCAGAGGAGGATTATCAAAAACAGGTTGTCCGCCGGCGTAAAGGGACGGATGAAGAAGCCCGTTGGGTGTACAAACAAAAGCGTTATCACTACGGATACAAAAAGCATTGTCCGGCCAATGTTCAAGGCATTGTTCAAAAGGTGATAACGACTGCAGCGAACCGCAGTGACACGAAGGAGTTTATTCCGCTATTGCAGGGTGCAAACATACCTCAAGGTACAGCCGTCTTGGCGGACAAAGGATATGCTTGCGGGGAAAATCGTTCCTACCTGCAAACCCATCACCTTCAAGACGGCATTATGCACAAGGCACAACGCAACAGGGCATTGACCGAGGAAGAGAAGCAACGAAACAAAGCAATCGGTCCGATACGGAGCACCATCGAACGCACCTTTGGCAGTATTCGCCGGTGGTTTCATGGCGGACGATGTCGATACCGGGGACTTGCCAAGACCCATACTCAAAACATTCTTGAAAGCATCGCCTTTAATTTATACAGAACCCCGGGGATAATTATGTCCTCATCCGTAGGATAAGGCATAACCACCCTTGAGGAGCTCGTACAAGTAGCTCCTCAAGGGGGGGGATTTACAACTACTTTCACTCCTTACTGCCACCTCTTTCACTCGCTCCTTTTATGCGAAGAACTCCTCTTCCCTCCATCTCCTTATTTTTCAAAGGTCTCGTTATGCCGTTTCGGTGTCAGATCGGTCTTTTTATTTGAGGATTGTCATGGTGTCGGAGGCAATCATATATTCTTCGTCAGTGGGAACGACGATCACGGTTACTTTGCTTTCCGGCTTGCTGATTACCATTTCTTTTCCGCGCATACCTTCATTCACCTTTGAATCAAAGACAATACCCATAAATTCCATATCGGTACATACTTTCTCTCTCGTGGTATATTGGTTTTCACCCACTCCACCGGTGAATACGAGCACATCGACTCCTCCCATGGCAGCGGCATAAGCTCCTACATATTTTTTGATCCTGTAGTCGTACATGGTCATGGCCAGAGTAGCTCTTTCGTTGCCATTCTTGATGGCATCTTCGATTTCCCGCAGGTCGGAGGACACACCGCTTACGCCAAGTACACCGCTCTTTTTATTGATCAGTTCAGAGATTCCTGCTGCTTGGAGGCCTTCTGCTTCCATCAGGAAGGTAAGAACACCGGGGTCTACGTCTCCACTGCGCGTACCCATCATAAGCCCTTCTACGGGTGTCATCCCCAATGATACGTCCAAAGCCTTGCCGTTTTTGATTGCAGCGATGGAAGCTCCATTGCCGATATGTGCCGTGATTATGCGAGTTTTGTCGTAGTCCAAACCCAAGATCTCACAAGCACGGGCACTGACATAGCGATGGCTGGTGCCGTGGAATCCATAGCGACGTACACCATGCTTGTTGCACATATCATATGGCAAGGCATATCGGTACACATGTTCCGGCATGGTTTGGAAGAAAGCTGTATCGAATACACCCACCTGACGAATACCGGGGAGCAACTTCTCGATGGCTACGACGCCTTTGAGGTTAGCCGGATTGTGAAGTGGAGCCAAAGGAATACATTCTTCTACTTTGGCAATTACTTCCGGTGTGATCTCCACACTATTACTGAACTTCTCACCTCCATGAACGAGACGGTGCCCTACTGCATCGATTTCTTCATAGCTCTTGATGCATCCGTATTTGTCATCTTTGAGCACGGAAAGAATGAACTCTACGGCTATCGTATGTTCGGGCATATCTTTCTCCAGCACCACTTTCTCACCATTGGGCATGGTTAGTTTGAGAAACGAGCCGGGAAGGCCTAATTTTTCCACTCCGCCCTGAGCCAATACGTCTCCTTTGGGCATTTCGAGTAGCTTATATTTGACGGATGAACTACCACAGTTCAATACCAATACTTTCATATCGTTTAGTTGATTTTGAGAGTTAGATAGGATTAGTTTTCTTTATTATTGCTCCTTGGCTGCAATAGCTTGGTTGGCCGTGATGGCAACCATCCTGTATATATCTTCGACCGAGCATCCGCGGCTCAAATCGTTTACAGGTGCAGCCATTCCTTGCAGAATAGGTCCTACGGCTTCTGCATGGCCCAGACGCTCTACAAGTTTGTATGCGATGTTGCCGACTTCAAGCGTCGGGAATACAAGTACATTGGCCTTTCCTGCTACATTGCTTCCCGGAGCTTTGAGTGCTGCCACTCTTTCTACCAAAGCCGCATCGGCTTGCATTTCGCCATCGATCAACAAATCAGGAGCCATTTCTTGAGCCATACGAGTAGCTTCTACGACCTTATCTGTCATTTCATGTTTTGCACTGCCTTTCGTAGAGAAGCTCAACATAGCTACACGCGGTTCAATATCGGCAATGGCTTTCGCCGTACGAGCCGTAGCGACAGCGATCTGTGCCAACTCATCTGCTGTCGGATTGGGTATAACAGCACAGTCTGCAACAAGCAAAAGTCCGTCTTTGCCATATTCTTTGGCTTTGGTGAAGAGTAAGAAAGTACCGCTCACGCTAGTCATGCCCGGAGCTGTCTTGATGACTTGAAGAGCCGGACGAAGTACATCGCCGGTAGTATTCTGTGCGCCGGCAATCAGTCCATCGGCATCTCCACTCTTTACAATGAGACAACCCAGATAGAGGGGGTTTTCTACGAGTTCGGCCGCCTTTTCGGGTGTCAGCCCCTTTTTTTGGCGAATTTGCAGCAGAAGGTCAGTGTATTGTTGTTTCTTGGGATGGTTATTCGGATCAATGATCACAGCCTCGTCCAAGTTCTTCAAACCGAGTTCCGCCACTTTGGCTTTCACACTATCGACATTACCGATCAGAATGATGTTTACAACTTTGTCGGCCATGAGACGGTCGGCAGCTTCCAATGTACGAGGTTCCAGCCCTTCGGGCAGAACGATCCGTTGCTTGTTCTCTTGAGCACGTCTGATAACGTCTTGAATGAGATCCATGGATAATACCTTATAGTTATTATAGTTATTGTAAGATGATCTTGAAAAGAAAGGCGAGCAGAAATAACGCCTTATTTGCAGTCGCAAAGATAGTTAAAAACACGGGCAATAAGAGAGATACATTCAAAATACTTTGGAAATGGAAGTATAGCTTTAGCAGGGCTGTACTTCCATTCTCCCCATTGCATTAATATCCTTTTTTGCTATTCTATCTAATGCGTGACGAAAGAGGATGACGCAACCCCTCTGCCGACTTCAGATAGACTTCGGCTGCACCGATTCTCAGCTCCATCCTGATACGGACAGGTATTCTATTGGCATCATTCGTGAGCCATATGGTAATAGCTTTTTGGGGATTCTTGAATGTTTCGGATTCGTTTATGAGCATGGATACCCGATGAGTATGATAGTTGATACCCTTTTTCGTTTTTTGTACTTCAGAACCTTCGTATTGAAAGAAACAGTCGATCCCCTTTTTCCCTGCAAATATTCTTACCGGTATGCGCTCTTTCGTACTCTTTGACCAGTCTGTCGAGCGAAGATAGAGTATGGCTCCTATCATATCCAGAGATATTTGGTTGGTAATTTCTACCGTATCGATCCTTGATTCTCCATTGCGAAACCGCTTCGTATGTATCCGATTGCGATCATCCTGTCGTGAAAAATGAATTAGATCCATTGTGTAATCTCCCCCTTCCATCACATGCTTTTGCCCATCCACGATACGCATCTTGTGATCGAGATTGCAGTCAAGGGTGTCCCTCATACTAAAGATGGCATCGAAGAAAGGTGCTGTTCTGAAAAGCAAACGAGATCTGAATCCTCTATCCTGTTTTTCAAACGATAGTGAAGCATCGCCGGCACGTGGCATCAGTGCCCCCCACTTATAGTAGATTGTATAGCTGAGGCATTCTCCGGTCCTGCTGAAATCGTTGGAGATGGGTTGCTGAGCTTGCAATGATATAGAGGTTATGCTTATGATGTATAGAGTCGTGAGGATGATGACTATGCAGTTGAATGGATTTCGTTTCTTGCTTATATTATGTTTTGCTTTCATTTCTCCTTTTCATTTCTTCCAATGATTCAAATATAGGCAATAAGCGGTTAGTAGAAATAAAAGGAGGAAGCCTGTGCCAGACCTCCTCCTCAAGAACGAATAGACTGTTTAGTGGTTTTTGGGGTGTAAATACTCCAAAGTTATTTTTTATTCGAATTATAGATTTCGCTGAGTTTTTCGATTAGCTTTTCACCACGAATATCTCGCTCTATAATAGTGCCGTCAGGACCGAACAGTATGACTTGCGGAATACCTTGTATGCCATACATATCCGTAGCCACATTCTTAGCATCGAATATCTGAGGCCATACCACGTTGAGAGCTTCTTTTGCTTTCAGGTGATCTTCCATTTTATCCCAAACTACTATGCCGACTACTTGCAGACCTTTTTCTGCAAACTTGGCATTAGCTTCAGCTATGTAAGGAATTTCACGACGGCAAGGGCCGCACCATGAAGCCCAGAAGTCAACCACGGCATAGTTGCCTTGTCCCACATATTTGAAGAGTTCTACCTCATTGCCCTCGGCATCCGTTCCAGCAAAGTTTTTAGCCATTTTGCCGGGTTGCGTATCAGCCAAATTGTCAATCATAGCGAGCAAATGAACAATATTCGGATGTGCCAAAACAATAGGACCGGCCTTTTTGCGTGCTTCTGCAATAACATCCGAATCAGAGCCTTCTCCGTAGAGAATATTCTGTAAGAGACGTGCACCGAGAGCATCGTTTGTGTGCGATTGGTATAGTTCGGTTGTTATTTTGCTCTTCTCTCCCAACATTGCCGTATACTCTTTTTCCAGCATGGCTTGTGTTTCCTCTGCAGCACGGGCCGTATCAGCCTGGATCTCTTCCATTTTGAGTTTGAAGCTGTTTTCCAATTCATTGATCTTGGCAGAATACTTGAAGTTTTCTTCGTTCAACGGAGTGCCCTTTGCCGCATACTCTCCGATTTTTGCAGAAATTTTGCCGTCTTCCAAAATGAAGATGATCGGTACTACGTTATGTTCGGGCGAAGCTGTCACGATATAAGCCAACTTGGCCGTATCGATATGTTCTCCGGTGAATGTGAATGCTCCGTTCCGGATCGTCGTGCTATCTAAATTGTTGCCTTGAGATAGCTGGATGTAAACCATATTGCCGTCGAGATTCAGCGTACTGTCCACGGTACCGGTGATGGTATAACCTTTTTGTTGACAGGAGGTAAGACCTGCAAGCAGCACTGCAGCTGCGAATAATAACTTCTTCATACGATATTGTTTTTTTGAATAGTGGTGAATTATTTCTAAGCGCAAAAGTAAGTATTTTGATCTTCATAGACCTGCTATACCAAATCAAATAAAACGGATTCCATCCCACTGCACTTTGAAAACATCCTTCGGAACATCAATTAATGAACCATATACTACTGATATTGGTTATTGAAACGATAGTGCAAATTGTAATGATAAACTATTCTTTTTTGAAAGAATTTATTTACTTTTGTGCAACTAATAATTCATTTAGCAATTTAGATTATGGAAAAGAAGCGTGGAAAAAGGGCTGAAACGCCTGAACAGAAGAAGCAAAAAGCTTCAATGGGTTTTTACTTTAAGAGTGCAAAACCGGCCGAAAAAATGGCTCAGCTCGATGCAGCGATCGCTCGCTATGAAACTTACTTGGCCAACTGTCGCATAGCTAAAGACAATATCGCTGTAACATCTGTAGCAGATCAGATCAAAATGCTGACCAAAGAGCAAAAAGAAGAGTTGAAAAAATTCCTCTAAACATCTTTTTCCCTTATTTCGTTTTCAGGAGCTGATATTATCCGAATCGGAATAGGGTTACTCCAATAGGCAAGGCTGTCCGGGTATAAAAACTTCGGCAGCCTTTCTTTTTTAGGCAAGAGGAGCTAAGGACAATAGTTGGTCTCTGGACCAAAGATCCGGTATCTAATTATTGCTGTCCGGTGAACTTGGAAGTCGTGCGTGTCAGCGAATATCTTTCATTGGAATTTGTCGGCCTGAAAATAGAGATTCGCCTCCTATACCAACTCGTTTCGACAAAGAGTGCCGTGAAAAGGAAATGGATCGGCATGGTTCTGTATCGATAGGGTAAAATATCCGCTATCTTTGGTCTAATGATGATAGCAACAAACCAAGGATACAGAGAGTTCGGCGACTACCTCCGGCAGGTATTTCCACACTATAAAGTACAGAAGATTACCCTCAATGCAGGCTTCACCTGTCCCAACCGAGACGGACTGAAAGGATGGGGCGGCTGTACCTATTGTAACAATCAGACCTTCAGTCCTGCCTTCGCCATGAAAGACCGCTCCGTGTCGGAACAGCTAAGAGACGGGATAGCGTTCTTCGCCCGAAAGTACCCGCACACGAAATACCTGGCCTATTTCCAAGCCTATACCAATACCTATGGAGAGCAAGCCGAGATCATCCGTAAATACGAAGAGGCTCTGAACTACTACGATGTGGTAGGCATTATTATAGGTACCAGACCGGACTGCATGCCGGATTCTCTTTTGTCCTACTTAAAGGATTTGTCGGAAAGAGTATTCGTTCTCGTGGAATATGGTGTAGAGAGTACATTGGATGCCACTCTTCGGCGAGTGAATCGTGGGCACCTCTGGTCGGATAGTATGGCAGCTATCGAGCGAACGGCTAAGACCGGATTGCCGATAGGTGTGCATCTGATCCTCGGGCTGCCGGGGGAAAGCAGAGAAGATATACTCAGGCACGCGGACAAGATATCGGCATTGCCCGTCACTACACTGAAATTGCATCAACTGCAAATTATCCGCGGTACGGCTATGGCCAAAGAATATGCAGAGAGTCCCTCGGACTTTCATTTTTACTCCGAGGAGGAATATATCGATCTGTGTCTTGATTTCATCGAACGCCTGCGTCCTGATATTGTGCTTGAGCGTTTCGTATCGCAGTCTCCGGCCGAACTTCTCCTGATGCCGAAATGGGGATTGAAGAATCACGAGTTCACACACCTGATCCGTCGTCGCATTCAAGAACGCGATATCAGACAGGGACGGCACTGGAAAGGATAATTCCCCTCTGCTATTTCTACAGGAAGAACCGGGGTGTTTCTCAAAAGCTGATTAATGTGGGCAATTATAGACTGCTCCATACAACAGTCTCGTTGCACTCTTCGTATCAATCCCCCCCTTATTATAGGCCATCAAGTACAGCGGCACTCCCCTACCGGTCTCTTCATACGGAGGCTGTATATAGTCGGCATCAATAATTTCGAATCCGGCTCTTTCATAAAAGCCTATTCGTCGTCGGGCAATCTCCGTCAGGGGAGGCTCTGCTTCCAGCAGTATACATGAATGCGAGGATAGAGCCAATGCTGTCATCATTTCAATACAAGCCTGCCCGATTTTATGATTTCTCCATTCAGGAGCGATGGCAAAATGCTCGATAAAAGACAATTCGGGGGACAAGACCCAGCTAATGATAAAACCTTTGGTCTCTTCCACTACATCACGTTCGCCGATCAGAAAGAGGCTGCAATATGGGTCGGAAAGAACCGCACGTAAGAAATTGTCATACGAGCGTCTCTCTTCTGCAGGAAACGAAGTCGTGTACAGCTCCCATACATACCGGAGAGCTGCCGATCGGTCTGCATCGGAGAAGGACTTTAAGTCAGAAAATCGAAGCATTGTTTCAAGATCTTGGTTCTATAATAAATATGGTATCAGGAATAGATAAGGCTGCACAGCAGGATACTGCACAGCCTCATTCCGTTCTCAGCTGGGAGGGGAGGAAGAGTTGCTTTTCAGACCTCTTTGATCAACTCCTCACATAACTCCTTCTCTTTCTCTTTGAGCGGAGTCACCAGCTTATAGCCCTTTCCGTGGATATTCTTAATCTCGATTTCAGGATCGCTTTTTAAGAGCTTACGCAACTTCGTGACATAAACATCCATGCTTCTTGCATTGAAATAGTTGTCATCCGCCCATATCGTCTTCAGGGCATAGTTGCGCTCAAGGGTTTCATTAGCATTGGCACAGAGCAGGGCCAACAGCTCGTTTTCTTTGGTCGTCAATCGAGTTACCTGATCATCGATCGCGATGGTTTGTTTCTGAGTATCGAACAAGTACTTACCGATACGGTAGTAGAGCATATACTTGTTCGAACGTCCGCCACAGCGTCGCAGTACGGCTTCGATACGCATAGCCAACTCTTCCATACTGAAAGGTTTGGTGACATAATCGTCGGCTCCGATTTTGAATCCTTCGATAATATCTTCTTTCTTAGCTTTAGCACTAAGGAAAATAATAGGGATATCCGGATCGATCAACCGTATTTCCTGTGCCAACGCGATGCCATCCTTACGTGGCATCATAATGTCAAGGATACAGATGTCATACGAATTCTTGACATAGTTGGAATACCCCTCTTCTCCATCACCAGAAAGATCGACGATATAATCTTTTGTCTCGAGAAACTCTTTCAAGAGCGGTCCGATATTACTATCGTCCTCGCAGAGAAAGATTCTTGTTTTTTCTTCCATCTTCTTCTCCTCTAAAAAAATAGTTGTTTTTATTATTAATGGGCTACTAAAGGGCTTCCCGTTTCTCGGACTGGTGCGCTGCTCCTTTATTCACCTCCAAATGTCCCAATTCTATTATAACCGCTCTCTATAAGAACGAATATTTAGGTTTAATTGTTTTGTACAAAGAGAAATAAGACAATAATATCCTACCCTATCGATGAGTCTATCTCTTTAAAGACCAGATTCAGAACATTTTCTTTCGGATAGACTTCATAAGGTTTTTATAACAGACTGCAAAATAAATGTTTTCTTGTCAATAATCTTCCTCTTAGGGCGCAGATTTACAGCTGCTCACTCCGATCTTAAGTGCAACGGTTTGATAGATTTAGGATGAAAAGCCTTGTGGGGCTCTAAGGTTATCTTATCCGAAATGTATCTTCGGTTTCGGATAAGAGGACGATTATCAAACCAAAAAACCGGAAAAAGTCGAACCGGATCTTCGAAAAACACGCGCGTAAAAACTTTCGTTTTGGCGCGTAAATTTTTCAGTTCCCGAACCAAAACAAAAAAAATTACGAACCACGTTTTTGGGAACCATAAACACGAGAAAAAACGGTCGCAAACGAAATCAATCCTTTTCTCGCTACCATTCCTCTTTCCGTTCGGTAGGTTCCACCTATCTATATATAGTGTGCATTGCAGGGCTTAAGCATTTCTATCTTATCTTTGTACGAATCTCTGAAAACAAAGCGAAGAAAAAGCTAAAGAGGAAAAGTTATGGCAGGAATAAAAATCGATCCGGCTTCGGCAACAGCTTTGCGTAAAATGGTAGAGGAGGCGGAGCGTATCGCTCTGATCTCGCATACGGCTCCGGACGGCGACTCGGTAGGAAGCAGTATCGGTTTTGCTGCCATGCTGAGAGAAAAAGGCAAGTTCCACATCAGTGTAATCATACCTGATGATATTCCCCAATACCTGTACTGCATTCCGGGAGCAAACAAAGTAATAGTGCACGAGACTCATCCTTCGGAGGCGGAGAAGGCATTGGCTGAAGCCGATCTGGTCTTCTGCATGGATTTCAATGCTCCACATCGGGTAGCAGGACTGCAAAGCGCATTGGAGAGTTCGTCAGCCCCCAAAGTGCTTATCGATCATCATCTCTATCCGGCAGATATCTTCACTCTCAGCTTCAGCTACCCCCCCCTGTCTTCTACTTCGGAGTTGGTCTTGCGTTTGGCCAAGGCCATAGGCATGGAGTCCTGCCTGACCCAAGATGCGGCCACGGCTTTGATGACAGGGATACTGACGGATACGGGCGTATTTTCCTACAGCTCTTCCGATCCGGATCTTTATCTGCTCGTAGCAGATCTTATGCGAGCCGGTGCGGACAAAGACACGATCATCCGCAATACCTTTCAGCAAAATTCGGAAGGCAAGATGAGGATGCAGGGTTATGTGCTGTACGAGAAAATGACTTTGCTGCCGGAAATGGGCGTAGCATACTTCACGCTGTCAGCAGAGGAGCTGGTACGATTCCACAACCGGACGGGTGATACCGATGGTCTGGCCAATCTGCCCCTCGATATTGCAGGGATAGAGGCTGTATGTTTCCTGCGAGAGGACAAAAATCAGATCAAGCTCTCATTCCGCTCCACAGGCAACTATCCGGTGAACACTCTTGCCGAGAACTTCGGTGGCGGCGGACACAAGAATGCTGCCGGCGGCGAGTTCCAAGGCAGTCTGCAAGAAGCTACAGAGAAGCTGCTGAAGATTTGGAAAGACTTCAACCCCAAGAATTACGATAATAAGAACCAACAATAATCATCTCTTACCTCTTTCTTTTTCCCTGTCGGAACCGGACGGAAAGGCAATAGAGGAGGAGAATATTTCTGATCAAGATGAAAAGGATAATAATGATCTTGCTGCCGGTTTTGGCCATAGGTATGGCTGTTTTGACATTGGGCAGTTGTAAGAAAAGCGACATCAAATCGCTCAAAGAAATGAAGAAGGACGAACGCAAAGCCATCGAATCCTTCATCAATAGGATGGGCTTTACCATCAAAGAAGGGCATGAGGGCCAAAGCGAATTCGATCCCGATATCATGTACCACTTCGACAACGATCTTTATATGCAGGTACTGGATAAGGGGAAAGAGCCTCCCGTGCTGAACAAGACCAAGATCAACGTCAGGATGGAAGGTTTCATGTTCAATCGTGAGAGGGACTCCATCTATGTCTTCAACAGTCTCACTTCAGGCGGTTTTCAGGAGAGCGTATTCCGCTATATATATAAGTACAACGATGGGGATATTCACTTCGAACTGATCAAATGTACGACCGGTTCCAACCTGGATATGTTCGTCTGCGAAGGAGTCGCTTTCCCCATGACCATGCTTGGCAATAAAGCTCGCGTGCGCCTGATCGTACCTTTCCGAATCGGCCCGGAATCGCTCTATTCGCGAGGCCTGACCGGATATTACAAGGAAGTGGAATACGTATTTCGGGACTGACCCCTCCCGACCTCTAATCTTAGGAATCTATTCATCTAACATCACACAATATCATGACGTTGATCAAATCAATCTCCGGCATACGAGGCACGATAGGCGGTATGGCCGATGAGGGATTAAATCCTATCAGCATAGCCCAATTCACAGCTGCCTATGCCCATTTCATCAAAAAGTTAACCAAAACCAAACGCCCCTGTATCGTAGTCGGCAGGGATGCTCGCCCGTCCGGACTCATGGTCAAGAATGTCGTTTTCGGCACTCTCATGGGAATGGGATGCGATGTGGTCGATATAGATTTGGCCACGACTCCCACTACCGAGATGGCCGTCACGGGCTGTGGCGCCGATGGCGGTATCATCATCACAGCCAGCCACAATCCCGTACAGTGGAATGCGCTGAAGCTCTTAGGCCCTTCCGGCGAATTTCTCAATGATGCAGAAGGGAAAGAGATTCTTCGGATAGCAGAAGCCGGAGAAGCCGAGTTTGCTCCGGTGGAGAAGATGGGGCGCATCGCAGATACGCTGGACTATACACCGGCACATATCAAAGCCGTATTGGCATTGCCGTCAGTCGATGTGGCAGCCATCCGTGCAGCCAAATTCAGGGTAGCTATCGACTGTGTCAATTCCGTAGGCGGAATAGCGATACCGGCTCTATTGACTGCTTTGGGAGTGGAGCACGTCTTCCCTCTATACTGCACACCGGACGGACAGTTTCCTCACAATCCGGAACCCTTGCCGCAGAATCTGACCGAAATATGCAAGGTAGTCAAGGAGAAGAAAGCCAATGTGGGTTTCGTGGTCGATCCCGATGTGGATCGCTTGGCTATCGTAGATGAGAACGGAGAGTTTTTCGGAGAAGAATATACTCTCGTAGCCATAGCCGATTATCTGTTGGGACTCAACGGTGGCGGCAATACGGTATCGAACCTCAGCTCCACTCGTGCCCTTCGCGATGTAACGGCCCGACATGGTGGAAAATACGAAGCAGCAGCCGTCGGAGAGGTGAACGTGGTGACGAAGATGAAAGAAATCGGCGCCCTCATCGGAGGAGAAGGCAATGGCGGAGTAATCCTTCCGGAGCTTCATTATGGACGCGATGCATTGGTGGGAATAGCCCTATTCCTCACACATATGGCCAAGCGCAAGGAGGCGGTGAGCCGCATTCGAGCCGAATACCCTGCATACTTTATGAGTAAGCAGCGAGTGGACACCCCTGCAGGTACCGATACGCAGCGTCTGCTTCAGACCATGTTCGAAAGGTATAAGAACGAACAGATCAGTACCGTGGACGGCGTGAAGATCGACTTTCCCGACAGCTGGGTACATATGCGCAGGAGCAATACCGAGCCGATCGTCAGGATCTACACCGAAGCCCGTACGGAAAAGGAAGCACAGGACTTGGCCGATCGTTTCCGTTCGGAGGTAGAACGAGAATTGTAAGCCGGCTCCTTCAGAATCAAGACAACAGCTTAACAGATCATTCATTGGCAAGAAAGAAAAAAGAGCTTCCCCTCATTACAGGGGTGGAAATAACGGATCTGGCGGCAGAGGGCAATGCTCTCTGCCGCATTGATGATATGGTGATGTTCGTGCCTTTCGCTGCACCGGGCGACCGTTGCACGGTTCAGGTGGTAAAGAAAAAGCGCAACTTCATGCAGGGACGAATCGTCTCGATCGAAAGCCCCTCACCGATCAGGAAAGGACCTTTCTGTACGCACTTCACCGTCTGCGGCGGATGCAAATGGCAGCATATTCCATACGAGATACAGCTCCGAGCCAAGGAGCAGCAGGTGACCGATGCACTCGTGCGTCTGGGTAAGGTGGAGGTGGAGGAGATGCAGCCGATCCTCGGATCGGAGCAGACGGAGTACTACCGCAATAAGCTCGAATTTACATTCAGCAACAAACGTTGGCTACTGCCCGAAGAGGTACGGGAAGTCGATGGCGACTTCTCTCCCGAGGTGCGATACGGACTTGGATTCCATATCCCCGGCATGTTCGACAAGGTATTGGACATTCGCGAATGCCACTTGGGGGCTAAGGTATCGGACGAAATACGTCTCTTCATCCGCGAATATTGCATGCAGGATCCGGAGCGTTATCCTTTCTTCGACCTGAGAAATCAGGAAGGCCTGATGCGAACGCTGATGATCCGGACTACATCCACAGGAGAGCTGATGGTAGTCGTGGTCTTCTTTCGCGACGATGTTGCTGCTCGAGAAGCTCTGCTTGCGGCCGTGGCGGAACGTTTCCCTCAGATCACCTCGCTCCTCTACGTGATCAATACCAAGTGCAACGACACGATAGGCGATCAGGAAGTGCTCCTGTACCATGGCAGGGAATACATTGAGGAGGAGATGGAAGGACTGAAGTTCAAGATCGGGGCTAAGTCTTTCTACCAGACCAATAGCCGGCAGGCCTACCAACTCTATCGGATAGCGCGCGAATTTGCCGGTCTCACAGGGGACGAACTGGTTTACGACCTCTATACCGGCACGGGGACGATTGCCAACTTCGTAGCCGGACAAGCCCATCGGGTAATCGGTATCGAATACGTACCCGAAGCCATTGAGGATGCCCGCACGAACAGCCTACTGAATGGAATAGAGAATACCCTCTTCTATGCAGGAGATATGAAAGACATCCTGACCAACGACTTCATCGAACAGCATGGACGTCCGGACGTCGTCATTACGGATCCGCCCCGAGCCGGCATGCACGAGAGTGTGATCGATGCCATCCTCTTTGCTGCACCCAAGAGGATAGTCTATGTCAGCTGCAATCCTGCCACACAAGCCCGCGATTTGGCTCTGCTGATGGCAGATGGCAGATACCGAGCCGTAAAATCCCGTCCGGTGGATATGTTTCCCCACACCCACCACGTAGAGAATGTGGTACTCCTCGTTCGAAATACCGAATAGAGGCTCCGTGAAGTCCTCCGACCCGGAAATATCGGGCCGACGGACTTGATACTATAAACCCTTCCGACTTTATACTTAAAAACCCAATGGAGAGATCTGACAAATCCTTGGGTAGATCGAGAAAAAACTACTAGTGGTTTCAGCAAAATCTACTAGTAGTTTCACTCGAAACCACTAGTAGTTTCGGGCAGATCTACTAGTGGATTTTTCTAAGGACCAAAAAGAAACTTGCCGGAGGATAATTTGCCCCACCTCCGAGCAAGGATAACAATCGGGGCATACTACTATAATGAGACCTTTGCAAAATAAGGAGGTGGAGTAAAGAGGAGTTCTTGGCATAAAAGGAGCGAGTGAAAGAGGTGGCAGTAAGGAGTGAAAGTAGTTGTAAATCCCCCCTTTGAGGAGCTACTTGTACGAGCTCCTCAAGGGTGGTTATGCCTTATCCTACGGATGAGGACATAATTATCCCCGGCGTTCTGTATAAATTAAAGGCGATGCTTTCAAGAATGTTTTGAGTATGGGTCTTGGCAAGTCCCCGGTATCGACATCGTCCGCCATGAAACCACCGCCGAATACTGCCAAAGGTGCGTTCGATGGTGCTCCGTATCGGACCGATTGCTTTGTTTCCTTGCTTCTCTTCCTCGGTCAATGCCCTGTTGCGTTGTGCCTTGTGCATAATGCCGTCTTGAAGGTGATGGGTTTGCAGGTAGGAACGATTTTCCCCGCAAGCATATCCTTTGTCCGCCAAGACGGCTGTGCCTTGAGGTATGTTTGCACCCTGCAATAGCGGAATAAACTCCTTCGTGTCACTGCGGTTCGCTGCTGTCGTTATCACCTTTTGAACAATGCCTTGAACATTGGCCGGACAATGCTTTTTGTATCCGTAGTGATAACGCTTTTGTTTGTACACCCAACGGGCTTCTTCATCCGTCCCTTTACGCCGGCGGACAACCTGTTTTTGATAATCCTCCTCTGCCTCTTTTTCCGCCTCGCTCCGATTGTCTTCTCTGTCGTCTGCGACTTCAATCGTAATGCTTCCGTTGGGTTTATGCGGCGTCTCCACAAGGCTTGCATCCACAAGCACCCCTTCCCTGACCGAAATGTGATGGCGCGAAAGTTGTTTGTTAAACTGCGCCAATAGTTTGTCCATGAGACCCAACTCTGTCAGTGCCGAACGAAATCGACTGATGGTGCTGTGGTCGGGAGATACCTCTTCCATCTTCAGTCCCAAGAATCGGGAAAAGGTGATTGAATCATTGATGCGCTCCTCCAGAGCACAATCACTGAGGTTGTACCATGTCTCCAAAAGCAACATCTTGAATAAGAGAATCACGTCATAAGCCGGGGCGCCGATGGCATTTTGTCGCTTCGTGTATTTCTTGTTGATCAGCGTCCTGATCGGACGCCAATCGATAAGCGTGTCAACCTGATTGAGGAAGTCGTTTTGTGCTTTGCGATAACGCTTTGAAAGGAGTGCGTCTGCAAATGTTACATGCTCATCGGTATTCTTGGATTGGTATGCCATGGGAGGAATATTATGCTGTTTTTAATGCTCAAATATACAAAATAACTCCCTATTATACAATGAATTAACAAACAAAATACACACCAATCGCCGTGCAAAGGTCTCATAATATGGCAGATAAGTCTATACAATTTTCTTTGACCGAGCGTAATCTTCTCGGTAAGGATGGCAAGCGGCACAAGATGCAAGTCGCAGTGCCGACGGGTCGCAAGCGGATCGGATTCCGCAGTTTCTGTGCACGCGTGGCCAAGTCCACCACTTTCAACGAGCAGGAAGTGGCAGCAGTATTGAACTACGCTACCGGAATCGCCAAAGACATCGTTTCGGAAGGCGACATCGTCGAGTTCGGAGACCTCGGCACTCTCAGCCCTACCTTCAAGAGCAAAGCAGTGCCGCTAAACGAGAAATTCCGTGCTCAAGAGCACATCCTCGCACCGGCAGTCCGTCTCACGCCCTCGAAGAAGTACTTCACCCTCATGAATGTCACCTTCGAGCAGATCAAGCCTAAGAAGGAAAACACAGAAAATCCTCCCTCCGACACGGGCGGTTCCACGCCCTCCGCTCCCGAACAGGGCGGTGGTAGTGGCGGTTTGTAATCCGTCATCGCTCAAATTCATTAGCAGAGAAGGCCCCGCGCCTTCTCTGTTATTAAAGATCGAGAAAAAACTACTAGTACTAAAGGTGTTTTCTCTGAAAAGTGTCGCGGGAATTTTGGCGCATAAACCAGTCCGATATGAAATGGCGTATGTTGCATTTTGCCCCACATCGCTCATCGGAAAATGGAACCTATGACCAATCCGGCTTTAATTGCTCTCTTTTTTGTTCTTTTGTGCAGAAACAAGGTTGTAGGACGATGATACAGCTAACTACCCCCGTTGAGAATCCGGTAATAAGAGAGAGGTTGATCTCTTATGCCAATAAGCTCTTTTTCGTTGGTTCCTGTTTCAGTTTGGAAGTTGGTTCCTATATGCGTCAAGCCGGATTTCGCACAGAGATCAATCCTTTTGGGATCATGTACAATCCCCTGTCTATTGCCGGATGTATCGGCCGATTGCTCGATCCTGTACCTTATCAGGCAGAAGAGTTGTTCGAATACGACGGTTTATTTCATAGTTTCGATCATCACGGAGCTTTTTCTCATGCAAAAAAAGAAGAAACCCTGCAGCATCTCAATGACAGCCTACATGCCGGTCACGAGGCTTTGCTTCGTTCCGACAGGCTTTTCTTTACGTGGGGGACGGCCTTCGTCTACAACTATGTCAGTGCCAATAAGGTAGTGGCTAATTGTCATAAACTGCCCGAACGCCTCTTTCGCAGGCAGATGGTCGGCATTGACGACTTACTGGCCGTCTGGATCCCTCTCATAGAGCGACTGCTGAGTTCTTCTCCCGATCGTAAAATCATTCTTACGGTCAGCCCCGTACGTCATCTTCGCGATGGAGCTGTAGGAAATCAGCAAAGCAAAGCCACTCTTGTCCTTTTCTGTAAGGCATTGACAGAGCGTTTCCCCGAACATCTTTATTATTTCCCTGCCTATGAGATAATGATGGACGAACTGCGTGACTATCGCTACTATGCAGACGATATGACTCATCCATCCTCTTTGGCTGTTTCGATCATACGCGAACGCTTTGCCGATATTTTCGTGGAAAAGGATCATCGAGAGGCTATGGATGCCTGTCTCAAACTCCGACGCCGCATGGCACACAGGCCTTTACATCCTGACAGCCCTGATGCTATGCTCTTTGAAGCGCAAACGCAGACACTCGTCAGTGCATTGCTGCGTAAGTATCCGGATTTAGTTTTAGACGATATTGCGGGCGAAATGGTGGAATCTTAGTATTCCAAAGTCACTTTGATAGAATATTTTCGACCATGTTTCTTTTCTCCGAACTATGCAGACGTTTATCCCCTGATGCGGTAAGAATCGTTAGCGATCACCGGATCGTCCATTTGCTTACCGATAGCCGTACGCTGTCCGAACCTGCTACTACTCTCTTCTTCGCCTTACGCACCACATCGGGCGATGGCCATTTGTATATTCGAGATCTATATGATAAAGGAGTAAGGAGTTTTGTCATTTCGGATCCCTCCAAAGATTTGATGGAGAAAATGCCGCAAGCGAATTGGATGCGCGTGGCTCATCCGTTGGACGCTCTACAACGGATAGCCGCACTAAGGCGTTCTATGTTCGATATTCCTGTGATAGGAATTACCGGAAGCAATGGCAAGACAATCGTCAAAGAGTTCCTTTATCAGTTATTGCGCAAGGACTATCGCATTGTCCGCTCGCCCCGAAGCTATAACTCGCAGATCGGAGTACCTCTTTCCGTATGGCAAATGGCGGAGGAACACACTCTCGGTATATTTGAAGCCGGCATATCGCAAATGGGGGAAATGGAACGTTTGGAGAGCATAATATGCCCCTCGTATGGTATCATTACGAATATAGGAGGTGCTCATCAGGAGAATTTCCCGGATATAAAAACGAAACTGGAGGAAAAGCTTCGCTTGTTCCCCCATTGTCATACTATTGTCTATAACGGCGACTGCGAAGAGATAGCTGCTGCTATCTCTTTCTGCGGTTTGGCAAGAGCCGGAGTTTCATGGAGCCGGACGAAGCCCGAAGCTCATTTGTATGTGTGCAGATTGGAATCGAAAGATAATCGCACCGAGATTGATTTTCGGTGTCTCGGCAAAGATTATTCTCTTGTGCTACCATTCACAGATGCTGCTTCCATAGAAGATATCATCCATTGCATCACGCTGATTTCTGTACTGTGTCCGGAGGTCTTATCTGCTCGAAAGCGGTTTGCGAGTTTAGAGCCTGTAGAAATGCGAATGGAGGTTAAGGCCGGAGATCATGGCAATACGATCATCAATGACGTTTACAGTAATGATGTCTATTCGCTTACGCTGGCCTTGGATTTCCAACGAAGACGTACTGCCGAAACATGCCTAAAGAAAGTGTTGATACTGTCCGACATCTTGCAAAGCGGAATGCCTCCCGAAGAATTGTACAGACATGTGGCAGGACAATTACAAGTCTATGCTCTTGACTTTTTCGTCGGCATCGGAGAGGAAATAGCCTCGCATCGCACTTGTTTTGCCGGCATGTCTGCCGTTTTTTTCAAAGATGTTGCTGCATTCTTGACATCCGGTGAGATAGAGCGCTTCTCCAACAGCTGTATTCTGCTCAAAGGTGCACGCAAGTATCGCTTCGAACAGATTACGGAGCGACTTGTACAACAGGTGCACGAAACTGCGCTAAGGATCAATCTGTCAGCTATCATCCACAATCTTAATTTCTATCGGAATTTAGTTCCATCAGGCACCAAAACCATCTGCATGGTCAAGGCTCAGGGCTATGGCGTAGGCTCTTACGAACTTGTCAAAACCCTGCAGGAGCATCGTGTGGATTATATAGCTGTAGCCGTAGCGGACGAAGGCAAAGAACTAAGAGAGCGAGGTATCAGTATGCCTATCGTGGTCATGAACCCCCAAAGGAATGCCTTTCAGACACTCATAGACTACGGATTAGAGCCTGAGATTTATAGCTTTGCCCTTCTCGCTTCTTTTTCGGAAACGGTCGTACGCAACGGCCTCGTGGGCTATCCTGTTCATATCAAAATCGACACGGGAATGCACCGGCTTGGTTTTTTACCGTCTGATATGACACGACTCGGTGAGATTCTTGCCAAAGATGCCGGACTGAGCATTCGCTCTGTATTTACTCATCTTGCAGGTGCCGACGATCCTGATTTGGATGATTTTACGCGATCTCAACTGCTGTCTTTCGATGCTGCTTTCGCCTCTCTCTCCTCTTTATTAGGCTATATACCTCTCCGTCATGTATTGAATACGGCAGGGGTAGAGCGTTTTGCCGACTACCATGCCGACATGATTCGTCTTGGCATCGGCTTGTATGGAGTAACGGCATCCGGCGTACAAGGATTGAGACCGGTAGCCACCCTGATGACTACAATTTTGCAGATCAAGGATATTTCTTCGAGCGATACGGTCGGATATGGACGTAAAGGACGGGTACAACAACCATCTCGAATAGCTATTATACCTATCGGTTATGCCGATGGCTTGGATAGACGTTTGAGTTGTGGAGTAGGAGAAGTACTTGTGCGTGGACATCGCTGTCCTATAGTAGGGAATGTCTGTATGGATATCTGTATGATAGATGTTACCGGTATGCCGGCAGAAGAGGGAGACCCTGTCGTTGTATTCGGAGAAGAACTCCCGATCGAAGAAGTTGCCCATAAGATGAATACTATCCCCTATGAGGTGCTCACGGGTATCTCGCCTCGTGTTCGCAGAGTTTATTTCCAAGAGTAGTATACATCTTTTTTATTTTCCACTCCTTTACTCTGTGATAATATAGTATGAAGATGAATATTTCTACGTATATATACGTAGAAAAATACAGAGGAACTCGTAGAGAATCTCTTTAAATACCTCTTACCTTTGCGATAGATAAAAACAGAGATGCTGTTTTAGGAAAATATCTTTACTTATTCCTCAATAGTGTTTTTATTTGTAATGGGTGCGCGCGGGATTGCTTATATAAGCAATCCCGTTTTATTAAGGATTTTGTTTATCTGTGAAGAACGCCCCATTTCTTATGTTTTGTTCAGGGGATAAATTACTCTGCCTTACGAAGTAATAACAACACCTTTTTTCCATCTGCCATTGTCGTACCCATCAGTGTCTTTTCCCCACCGTCTGCCATCTTGCTGCGCTGCCTCAGCTCGATCGGAGAAAGAGGAAAGTTGCGACAGCTGATGGAAGCCCGTGGCACTACCTTACCAAGCTGTTTGAGTACGGAAGTGGAAAAAGGAATAATTTCTTCCAGAACAAAGGTACGCCCGGGGAAAGCTGATTCATATGCTTCCGACGTGTATAGATGGCTGTTGGGATGCAGTTTACGTAAACCAAGGCGGTAGGCTACGGTCTTGAAGGCCCCTGCTTTGAACAACGCGGTATGCGGCTCATATACGTACTTGTCGATCGAATCGGCATACGGAACCGAGATGCTTCTCTCTTCTTCCATTGTAAAGATGAAAGGTATTACGGTATCTTCCGAAAGAAGATTGACTGCATGGATCGGTACTTTTTCGGGAGGAATAGTAGCTTCGTTTAAGGACATTCTGACCAATAATTCTTTTACCTCTCCGTGGGCGGCCACTACATGCAGCTCTTGTACGTGCGGAAGAGACTGAAGCGTGTCCCACAGGTCGATCATAGGAGACAGTTTGGCCAAGATACTGCTACAGAACGGCAGCAATTCGGCAGCCAATGGGATGAGATCCGGCTCGCAGTCGGCTATGGCATAGACGCGCTTATCCGCTCCTGACCTTCTGGCGGGATCCACGTAGATATAGTCGGAGTGAAAAGTCTTTATCAGCGGTAAATACTCTTTGAAATCCCCTGTTAGGATATTTAGATCTTTCCCTTCGTTGAGTAATAGCGGTATGTTGTGCCGTGCTGCAACAGCCGTTTCATCATTTCGCTCGATATATATGCCTTGGGATGCTTTGGACATCAAGGCTATGAAATCGATGCCGAGTCCGCCGGTCAGATCCACCACTTTAGTCCCTTCTCTTATGAAACGGCTTTTGTACGAACTCGTGACAGCTCCGGAGGATTGCTCCAAAGAGAGCCGTGAAGGAATATACAGAGAACTGATACCGGGCCATTGAGGCAGCTTGTTCCTCAGACGAGGCCAAAGTTCTATCTGGGTAGCCACTGCAGCCCGGTACTCCGGAGGAATATCATTGCTCCCCAACAGAATTCTGTCGGGTGATTGATTGGCATAGAGCTTAGCCCATCGCGTAATGGCGAGAATCTCTTTTTCGTCGAATAGCATCGTCCGTACGTAATATACTGAAAGAGGGAACCCTTCGAATGGATTCCCTCAGAGACTATGTGACCGCGACAGGATTCAAACCTGTAACCGGCTGATCCGTAGTCAGCTACTCTATTCAGTTGAGCTACGCGGCCATCGCAAAAGCCTGAAACAATAGAAGGAGAAAAAGTGACCGCGACAGGATTCAAACCTGTAACCGGCTGATCCGTAGTCAGCTACTCTATTCAGTTGAGCTACGCGGCCGTTCTTTTTTCTTTGTTTCGGGTGCAAATATAGTGGTTTTATCAATAGATGCAACATCCCGAACGGTTTTTTCCCTTTTTGCCGGTGTAAGTTTCTATTTCTTGGGAGGCTTTTGCTTCATGCTTTCGGAGGCGATACGGACAGATCCATGGCGAAGGAGGAGGGTGCGGGCATCTTCGTAGGAGAGGTCGAACTCACTCATCAGCATGCGCGTGCCCCGATCGATCAGCTTGTTGTTGCTGAGTTGCATATTGACCATGCGATTGCCCTTTACCCGCCCGAGACGAATCATTATGGAAGTGCTGATCATATTCAGGATCATTTTCTGCGCCGTACCGGATTTCATCCGTGAGCTACCCGTCACGTATTCCGGGCCTACTATCACTTCAATGGGATAATCCGCTTCGGCAGCCAGCGGAGATCCGATATTGCTACAGATACATCCCGTCAGGATTCCATGTCTGCGCGCTTCTCGCAAGGCTCCGATCACATAGGGTGTAGTCCCCGATGCCGCTATACCGATGACCGTATCGGAGGAGTTCACTCCGTGGCTCAAAAGTTCTTCCCAGCCGCGCTCGGTGTTGTCTTCCGCTTTCTCTACCGGATTACGCAGGGCACGATCCCCTCCGGCGATCAGCCCGATGACGAATGTGGGGGGCATACCGAATGTGGGAGGGATCTCCGAAGCATCCAAGACGCCCAAGCGGCCGCTGGTGCCGGCTCCCATGTAGAAGAGTCGCCCACCCTGCTCCATGCGTGGTACGATTTGTTCGACCAGTCGTTCGATCATCGGAATAGTCCGGCTGACGGCTTCGGCCACTTTCCTGTCCTCGCGGTTGATGTCTTCGAGGATCTCTCTGGTCGACTTTTCTTCCAGTCGGTCGTACAGGGAAGGCTGTTCGGTAATCTTTTCAAACATGATCGTTGCAGTGATATTGTATAAGTCCCTCCATCGGACTTTGCAGTACCGATCCGAGCGTTAAGCCTCTTTTTTTGATGATGCTACTCAACACTTCCCGATAATGAAAGGCTACAGAGCCGATGAAGTGGAGGGGGAGATCAGGACGATTGTATCGGAGCACGTTGCGCACAAGAAAGTCGTCGAAACTATTCTGTACAAGGCTATATACAGCCGGAATGTCCATATGCTGCAAAATGAAAGGGGAGAATCCGGCCAAGAAGCGATTGGGGAAAGGCTTTCGATAGACACTCTCGATAATATCGGCAGACGTCAGGCCATACTCCTGCAGGAAAGCTTCGCACAGCCCCTCCGGCATCTGCCCCTTGAGAAGGCTGCCGATGAACAGTCGTCCCAATACGGCTCCGCTCCCTTCATCTCCGAGGATATAGCCCAGTGGGGAAACGTTGGCTTTGATCTCCCGACCATCGAACAGACAGGAATTGGAGCCCGTACCCAATATGCAGGCTATCCCCTCGGAATCGCCACAGAGAGCACGGGCTGCACCGAGCATATCGCCGGCGACTTCGATGTGGTCACAGTGGGGCAGCATACTGTCCAAGGCTTCATATAGCATAGGGGCTTTGGCCGGTGTACACCCTGCACCGTAGAAATATACAGCTCGGATAGAGGAGGCTTTTTGGCCTATGGTCGGCAGGACTTCCGAACGCAGGGCAGTGTCTATTTCGTTCCTATCCTGCTGAAAGGGATTGATACCTGACATTTGGAATCGTCCGAGGTCTTTTCCTTCGGCGGCTATGCACCAATCCGTCTTGGTGGAACCGCTGTCTCCAATCAGAATCATGATCGTATTTCTTTTTTCCGGCTCAACAATGCCAGACCTATGGCGGTAAAGAAGGCATTGAAGATGAGGAGTTCGTAACTGAATTTATAGCCGCCGAACCATTGCTCCGAATGGCTCTGGAGAATGTAGCAGAGCACCGGAGCGACAAGGGCTGCCAGAGGGACGTATCTGTCCCGTACTGCCCTTTTGGTGGCGATGCCGAAGAAAAACAGTCCCAATATCGGCCCATAAGTGTAACTGGCCAGTACGTAGACGGCATCGATGACGCTCGTGTTGCTTACCATATTAAAGAAGTATATGACCAGCCCCATGACGACAGCCATGCCGATGTGCACGCGATGGCGTATACGAGCCGATTGCTCTTCGCTTCGGTGGCTGTGTGCTTGGAGGATGTCCAGCGTGAACGAAGTAGTCAGAGCCGTCAGGGCCGAACCGGCTGCAGAGAAAGCCGACGACACCAGTCCCAATATAAACAGGATGCCTACAACAGGCGGAAAATAGCTGCCCGTGGCCAAGAGAGGGAATAGCTCATCGCTTTTGGACGGATGCGGGATGCCGTGGCTGTCGGCATAGGTATAGAGCAGGGTACCGAGCATGAGGAAGAGTGCTATGATGAAGAATTGCATCACGCCGCCGGTGAGGACATTCTTCTGCGAATCGCGGTAGTTCTTGCAGCTCAGATTGCGCTGCATCATGTCCTGATCCAACCCCGTCATAGCTATTACGGTGAATACGCCTGCCAGAAACTGCTTGAAGAAATAGCGTTTGTCGTTCACGTCATCGAAGAAAAACATACGGGAGTAGTCGCTCCCGCCGATAAGGTCGGCCACCCCTCCCCATTTGTCGCCCAAGTCGGCGGAAATATAGGCGATGCAGAGTACGACCGAGACGATGAGGCAGAGGGTCTTGAACGAATCGGTCCAGATCAGCGATTTCACTCCGCCCTTGAACGTATATAGCCAGACGAAGAGCATCGTCAGGCACACATTGGCCATAAAAGGCCATCCGAACGGTTCGAATACGATCAGTTGGAGCGTCAGGCATACGAGAAAAAGCCGGACAGCCGCACCGAGCATCTTGGAGATGAAGAAAAACCATGCCCCCGTCTTGTAGGACGAGAATCCGAACCGCTCTTGCAAGTAGCCGTAAATGGACATCAGATTCATCCGGTAGAAGAGAGGGATCAGTACGAAGGCAATAATCAGTTGTCCGGTCACAAAGCCCAGTACCATCTGCAGGTAGGAGAATCCGCTGCCGGCCACCATGCCCGGCACGGATACGAAGGTTACTCCCGATATACCGGAGCCGATCATGGCAAAAGCCACCATGTACCACGGGGATTTGCGATTGCCCACAAAGAAGCCGGCATTATCCGCTTTGCGGCCCGTGACAAAGGAAATACCGAAAAGGAAGACGAAATAGACGATAACGGTCAGAATAGCTACGAGAGGACTCATATCAAATCATTGAGACGTTAGGAACAGTATTTTCTTAAACTCTCTGCAAAGCTACGGAAATACGGCAAGCACCATATATTATTATGTCTATTCATCAATTGATCAAACAGAGGGAGATTCTTACAGATATGATATAATGAGAAATTAGTCGGCTGATCTCTCGGAAACTGACGACTGATTCTTCAAAAACTGACGACTGTTTTCTTAGAAACTGACGACTGTTTTCTTAGAAACTGACGACTGTTTTTCCGAAAACTGACGACCGTTTTTTATACCTTTGTCTTATCAATCAGAAAAAATACACGACGGAGGCTAAAGCTCCCGACCTCTACACGGCACAAAACCAACTGCGGAGCAACCTTTTGAAACTATGGCAAACAAACCTTTGGCTTATGTGCTATCAGAGCGCAAGGCAAATTTCGGAAAGCTGGCAGGCAAGACTGTCATTCAGGCACGCCCCACAGGGCGCAAGCGTGTGGACCACCGCAGTTTCTGCGACGAAGTAGGTCGGGCGACGACATTCACCGGCGCAGAGGTGGAGGCTGTGCTTCGCCTTGCTGCCGAAATTGCGAAACGGCATGTGGAAAATGGCGACATCGTTGAGTTCGGCGACATCGGCACGCTCACGCCCTCGTTCAAGAGCGTCCTTGTGGTGAAAGGTCAAGAGCGGTTCAATGCCAATGTACACATCACCAAACCTATCGTTCGCCTCTCGCCCTCACGCAAGTACTTCACTCTCACGGGCGTAACCTACGAGCGCGTGGAAGCATCCGCAAAGAAAAAGAAGACAACGAAGCCGTCAGGTGGCGACGGTACGGAAAATCCGTAGGCTTCTCAAACTGAAAAGGCCGAGGTATTTACCCACGGTCTTTTCCGTATCTGCAACGTATCCCAATTATGTACCTTAGCGGCATGAAACAAATACCCTTGGCCGAGAGAATGCGTCCAAAAACGCTGGCCGACTATGTGGGGCAGCAGCATCTGATCGGATCGGGGGCTGTGCTCCGGCAGATGATCGAGCAGGGACAGACGCCATCCATGATCCTGTGGGGGCCTCCCGGAGTAGGCAAGACTACGCTGGCCGAAATCATTGCACATGAAGTGGATGCACCTTTCTATACATTGAGTGCGGTCAGCTCCGGTGTGAAGGAAGTGCGGGAAGTAATAGCCGACATCGAATCCAATCGTGGCAATCTGTTCGACAAAGGAGGACGCGCCATCCTCTTCATCGACGAGATACACCGTTTCAGCAAGAGTCAGCAGGATTCTCTTCTGGCAGCAGTAGAGCGGGGAATAGTGACGCTGATCGGTGCCACGACCGAAAATCCGAGTTTCGAAGTAATACGTCCGCTCCTATCGCGCTGTCAGGTCTATGTGCTCAAACCCCAAAGTGATGAGGATCTGCTGCTACTGGCACACAGAGCTATCGATCGGGACGAACTGCTGGCTGCCAAGCATCCTGTACTGGAGGAGACGGAAGCTCTGCTTCTCTATGCCGGAGGCGATGCGCGAAAGCTGCTGAACATCCTTGACCTTCTGGCCACAAGCGAAGTGGAAGACCGGCTCGTCATTACCAACGAAAAGATACGTCAGCGCTTGCAAGAAAACCCCGCTGCTTTCGACAAGGGAGGCGAACTCCACTATGATATAGCATCCGCCTTTATCAAAAGTATTCGGGGCAGTGATCCCGACGCGGCTATTTACTGGCTGGCGCGCCTTATAGATGGTGGGGAGGAACCCTCATTCATCGCTCGCAGGCTGATCATATCGGCTTCGGAAGACATCGGCCTGGCTAATCCGAATGCCATGCTCATCGCCATGGCCTGTGCCGAGGCTTTAGACCGAATCGGCTGGCCTGAAGGCCGTATTCCATTGGCCGAGGCTACCATTTATTTGGCTACTTCGGAGAAGAGCAATTCAGCTTATTTGGCCATCGACTCCGCTCTCGAATATGTCCGTCAATCAGGTAATCTTCCCGTGCCCCTACACCTGCGTAATGCCCCTACCCGTCTGATGGCCGACCTTGACTATGGCAAGGGTTACAAATACTCGCATGATTTTCCGGAACACTTCGTCTCACAGCAATATCTGCCCGACAAAGCTGCTAACACCTCTTTCTGGACACCTCAAATGCACACAGTGCATGAAGCCAAGCTGGGAGAACGGATGAAGCGATGGTGGAAGAGGGAAAAATCCCAAAAGGATACAGCAGAATAATGACTCTTCATTCTGTACCGTCTCTATGCCGACAGATATTTTCTCCTTCAAACGATTCGACATCGACCAGACAGGTTGTGCCATGCGCGTGGGTACCGACGGCGTCCTGCTGGGAGCATGGGCCGGAGAGGATCCAGCCGGAAGTATTCCGCAGCATTGCCTGGACATAGGTACGGGCACAGGGCTGATTGCCTTAATGTTGGCACAGCGATTCCCACAGGCCCGGGTGCAGGGAATAGAAATAGATCCTATCGCTGCCGAATGTGCTCGCGCAAACGCCGCTGCCTCTCCTTTTTCCGATCGAATAGTGATCGCTTCGGGAGACATTTTGGATTCATCGCTCGAAAGCCTTATCGGAAATCAACGTTTCGATCTGATCGTCTCGAATCCGCCTTTCTTCAAGTCTTCCCTGCATGCCCCCGACAGACAGCGCACCATGGCACGACATGAAGAAACCCTGCCGTTGGAAAAACTGATATGCCGTGCCTCCGAATTACTCTCTCCACAAGGGCGATTGGCACTCATTACGCCCCGCGACCGGCTGAAGGATTTACGTCTGTATGCAGCTACCTATCGTTTGGTTTCATCTCGCCTGACGGAAGTGCGTACCCTACCCCATAAAGAACCTAAACGCATCCTAAGCGAATGGCGACCTGCCGATACTGCTATCGACCGATCGCCATTCACCGATACCCTCATCATACATCCTGCCACAGGCTACTATTCACCTGAGTACGTGCGCCTGACAGAGCCTTTCTATACGACTTCTTTCCGCATCCTCGCTGTAGGATAACCGAGCTGCTCCCGATACTTGGCAACGGTACGACGAGCCAGTCGATAACCGTTTTCGGCCAAAACTTCAGCCAACTCGGTATCATTCAGGGGAGATCTCTTATCCTCGGAGTCGATGGCTTCGGCAAGCACTCGTTTGACCTCACGTGTGGATACTTCCTCTCCCTTATCGTTGACAGTGCCATCACTGAAAAAGTGCTTCAGCGAGAAGATTCCGAAGTCGGTCTGTACATATTTGCTATTGCTCACCCGAGAGATCGTACTGACATCGTAACCCGTCGGATCAGCCACATCTTTCAGAATCATAGGCTTCAGATCGGCAAGTTCTCCACTTCGGAAGTAAGCATCCTGTAGCCGTACTATGGCCTCCATCGTCCGCTGTAGCGTTTCCCGACGCTGACGAAGGGCTTCGATGAACCATTGAGCTTGATCCACTTTCTGCTTGACGAAAAGAAGTGTTTGTTTGCGTTCGCGTGAGCGGTTTTTAGCAGAGCTTTGATAATCCTGCATCATCTCCTGATAGACCGGACTGACGCGCAAGGGCTGAATATCACGACCACGAGTAAGCGACACGACCAGATCGTCCCCCATGCGCTCGACGATGAAATCGGGATGTACCCTGTTCATGGTTGCTTCGGCGTCATCTCCCCATCCGTTAGCGGGTTTGGGATTGAGCTGCATGATCAGTTCGAAGGCCTCTTTCATTTCCGAATCGGAAAGGGATGCTCCCTCCTGCAACTGCTCGAACCGTTTGGAGACAAAGTCGTCATAATGGTTCGTAAGAATATGGAGGGCTGTCTGCCGAGCTGTCGTATCCGGCAATCGTTTCAATTGGAGTAGCAAACACTCTTTGAGGTCTCTGGCACAGATACCGGGGGGATCGAGGCTTTGCACCAATCCTATCACTTCTTCTACTTCCTTTTTGTCCGCCTCGATACCGGCACGGAAAGCGAGATCGTCCAGAATCTCCTCCAAATCACGATGCAGGTAGCCATCTTCTTCTATGTTACCAATGATATAAGGAGCAAGTTGTTGCTGTCGATCCGTCAGAGGCAGGAACTTCAACTGTTCGACCAAACGATCGTTGAGCGAAGGTACAGCCGCAGAAAAAGGTATTTCTTCTCGTCGGCTGTTACGATCCTGTATTTCACGCAATTTGTATTCAGGAATATCTTCCTCGGTACGGTAATCACCCAATGAGAGGTCGGAGGTGTCGTCCCCCATAAGATTGTCTTCGGTTCCATCCGCACTACCGGCCACCTCCTCATCGTACGCTCCTTCTTCCAAAGCAGGGTTGGCCTCCAGTTCTTTCTGTATCCTCTCTTCTAACTCAATGGCCGGAAGCTCCAAGAGTTTGATTTGCTGGATCTGTTGTACAGA
Source organism: Porphyromonas gingivalis ATCC 33277 (assembly GCF_000010505.1). Lineage (GTDB taxonomy): Bacteria > Bacteroidota > Bacteroidia > Bacteroidales > Porphyromonadaceae > Porphyromonas > Porphyromonas gingivalis. The sequence continues at coordinate 1,338,300 of NC_010729.1, forward strand.
GAGATTTTGTTGCTGCCTTTGAGCAAGGGTTTGCTTCAACATAAAGGAATTATCTTTTCGAGGTGGATGCCGTGCGATCCTTTGAGCAAGATGAGGGAATCGTGAATGGAATGAGCTTTCAAATACTCTTCGAGCACAGCATTGTCAGCAAATCCCGTTGCACCACCGGGAAAGCTGTCTGCCAAAGCCGTGAGGCAAGGCCCGCATAGCAATATTTGCCGGTAGCGGCCGGTATTTATACGTTCCAGAAGAGCCATATGCTCACGCTTGCTCTCCGCGCCCAGTTCGTTCATGTCGCCGAGGATAAGCACAAGAGGCTTATCGGTATGCAGGGAATCGAAATTGTCGAGTGCAGCGCGCATGCTCACCGGATTGGCATTATAGGCATCTACAATCAGGGAATTGCCTCGCTCCGTCTCGATCCATTGCGACCGATTATTACTCGGTTTGTAAGTAGCAAGAGCCGATACGATGGCTTCATCGGGGACATCGAAAAAGCGTCCTGCCGTTATGGCAGCCAAAGCGTTCGGCAGATTGTAATCGCCCACAAGATTGGTACAAACCTGCTGTTCGTTCGATGAGTCGAATAAATCGAGACAAAGATAAGGTGTGTTGTTTGCAACTATTAGTCCTCGAACCGTGGCATCTGCCGAGGTACCGTAAGAGACCGATTGCAGCCCCTGCGACATATCGATGAGGGTATCATCATCGAAATTCAGAAAGAGGATACCCCCCTCTGCTCGAATGAAATCATAAAGCTCCTCCTTGGTACGCCTTACCCCTTCCAGAGAGCCGAAGCCCTGTAAATGTGCCCGGCCGATATTGGTAATCAGTCCAAAGTTAGGACGAGCAATACGTGTCAGCTCGGCGATGTCTCCAGGCTTATTGGCTCCCATCTCGATAATAGCTATCCGGTGTTCGGCTTTGAGCCTCAACAAAGTCAAAGGCACTCCTATATGGTTATTGAGATTGCCCTCCGTATAGAGTACAGGATAAGTAGTGGAAAGGACAGCAGCCATTAGCTCTTTTGTCGTGGTTTTGCCATTCGTCCCCGTGATACCTATAACCGGTGTGCCGAGACTCTTGCGATGAAAAGCAGCCAGCTGCTGGAGAGCTGTCAGCACATCATCCACAAGGAGATAGCGTTCGTCACGAACGACTGAAGGATCGTCCACCACAGCCAAGGCGCATCCTTTCTCCAAGGCAGAGGAGGCAAACCGATTGCCATCGAACAGCTCGCCCTTGAGAGCGAAGAAAATACTGTCGGGAGGTGTTTGGCGGCTGTCGGTAGTCACCATAGGATGAGCCAGATAGGCTGCATATAATTGTTCGATTGTCATTTCGACTGCAAATTTGAATTTGTCTTGAGTAGCGTAGGCTGCTACTCCCGCTTGATCTGTCCGAACAAATGTACAGCAATTCTTGGTTGCATCCCATACGAACAATGTTTGCTACAGAGTGAATACAAGTGCGATTGTTGTATATACATATATTTACCGTTACTTTGCAATCGTAAAAAATATAGAGCATTGGAAAACAATATGTACGTCGAAGTATTAAAATCCAAAATACACCGCGTAACCATTACGGAGGCCAACCTCAACTATGTGGGTAGCATCACCATCGATGAAGATCTGATGGATGCTGCCAACATCATCGCCGGAGAGAAAGTCCAAATCGTGGACAACAACAACGGAGCACGCTTGGAGACCTATACCATACCGGGCAAAAGAGGTTCGGGGGTAATCTGTCTCAATGGAGCAGCTGCCCGCATCGTTCATCCGGGCGACATCATCATCATCATGGCATATGCCTGGATGCCGATGGAGGAAGCCAAGGTGTTCAAGCCTGCTGTAGTATTTCCCGATACTGCAACGAACAAGATAATCCTGAAGTAATCACAGCAATATAATCTCTCCTCCTCCCCGACCATGAATCGGATCGCGAGAGGAGAGACGCAAGCTATCATTTCCTATGTTTGAAAATCTGAGCGAACGGCTCGACCGTTCTTTTAAACTCCTCAAAGGTGAGGGGAGAATTACCGAGATCAATGTAGCCGAAACTCTCAAAGATGTACGTCGTGCTCTTTTGGATGCCGACGTGAACTATGTCGTTGCCAAGCAGTTTACGGACTTGGTGAAGGAAAAAGCCATTGGCCAAAACGTGCTGACCTCCGTCCGTCCGGGCGAACTGATGGTGAAGATTGTTCATGACGAATTGGCTGCTCTGATGGGCGGACATTCTGTGGATATTAATCTCAAAGGCAGTCCGGCAGTAATCCTGATGTCCGGATTGCAAGGTTCGGGTAAGACCACCTTCTCCGGCAAACTGGCCAATATGCTCAAGTCCAAGCAGGGCAAACGACCTCTGCTCGTTGCCTGCGACGTGTATCGCCCTGCGGCTATCCAGCAGCTGATGATCCTCGGCGAACAGCTCGGGGTACCCGTCTACAGCGAACCGGACAGCAAAAAGCCGGTCGAGATAGCCCGACACGCCATAGCCGAAGCCAAGACCAAGGGGAACGACGTTGTCATCATCGACACCGCGGGTCGTTTGGCCATCGACGAAGAAATGATGCGCGAGATAGAGGCCATCAAGGCTGCCATTCAGCCGAACGAAGTCCTTTTCGTGGTGGACTCGATGACCGGTCAGGACGCCGTAAATACAGCCAAGGAGTTCAATACACGCTTGGATTTCGACGGTGTTGTCCTTACCAAGCTCGATGGAGACACCCGGGGCGGTGCCGCCCTCTCGATCCGTTCGATCGTAAACAAGCCCATCAAGTTCGTCGGTACGGGAGAGAAGATGGAAGCAATCGATGCTTTTCACCCCGAACGTATGGCCGACCGTATCCTTGGCATGGGGGACATCGTATCGCTTGTGGAGCGTGCTCAGGAGCAATACGACGAACGGGAAGCTCGCAAACTGGAGGAGAAAATAGCCAAGAATCAGTTTGACTTCAATGACTTCCTTGCCCAGATACATCAGATCAAAAAGATGGGTAACCTCAAAGAGCTTGCATCCATGATCCCGGGAGTGGGAAAGGCTATCAAGGATATCGACATAGATGATGATGCCTTCAAGAGCATCGAGGCTATCATATATTCCATGACGCCCCATGAGCGCACCCATCCCTCTATCCTCAACGGACAGCGTCGCAAGCGAATAGCAATGGGTAGCGGCACTTCCATACAAGATGTCAATAAGTTGATCACGCAGTTCGACCAGACGCGTAAGATGATGAAGACCATACAGGGATTCAAAGGCGGCAAAATGCCGAAGATGCCGCGCATGCCGAAGATGAAGAGATGAAAAAGATACCGGCCACAAAGAGTTCTTCGGACAGCCGGAGTGAGTGCAAGGTGAGCGTGTATCGGCACTGCTGACGGAAGAGCGAAGAACAATGTTGAGATCAAAGCGGTTGTCTAATATATGGAAACGACATACAAACTTCTCGACGGGAAAAAGATTTCCGGCGAAATAAAACAAGAGATTGCAGCCAAAGTAAACGAGCTGCTGGAGAAAGGTGGTCGCCGTCCGCATTTGGCGGGCGTGCTCGTAGGTCATGATGGCGGTAGCGAGACCTATATGGCCAGCAAGGTAAAAGCTTGCGAAGAGGTGGGCTTCACCTCCTCGCTCATTCGCTACGAAGACGATGTGACGGAGGAGGAATTGCTGGCCTGCGTGCATCGCCTGAATCAGGATCCGACGGTAGATGGCTTCATCGTACAGCTCCCCCTCCCGAAGCATATCGACGAGCAGAAAATCATCGAAGCAGTAGACCCGCGCAAGGATGTGGACGGATTTCATCCCATCAACGTAGGCCGTCTGAGCATCGGTTTGCCCGGTTTCGTCTCGGCCACACCGAAGGGAATAGTGGAACTGCTTCGTCGCTACAATATCCCTACCAGAGGCAAGCATTGCGTAGTATTGGGACGCAGCAATATCGTAGGCAAGCCTGTATCGCAGCTTCTGCTCCAAAAGGGAGAGCCGGGCGACTGCACCATCACTATCTGCCATAGCCGTACCCCTAACATCAAAGAGGTATGTCTGACGGCCGACATTATTATTGCAGCTTTGGGGCAGCCCGAATTCCTGACAGCCGATATGGTAAAGCCCGGAGCTGTGGTAGTGGACGTAGGTACCACGCTCGTACCGGACTCGACACGCAAAAGCGGTTTCCGTCTGACGGGCGACGTCAAATTCGATGAAGTGGCCCCCAAGTGCTCGTACATCACTCCCGTACCGGGTGGAGTAGGTCCGATGACCATCGTATCGCTCATGTCCAATACCCTTCTGGCAAGTAAAGGATTGTACCGGTAAACCCTCCTTCCCTTATTTGCCAACGACCTTATCGAAGAGGCCCGTCATCAATATCGGTTCGTCCGGTATGATGATCGGCCTCTTTTCTTATTGACAGTGTGTCATCATGCGCAAATTGCTGCGTTGCTTGCGGCATTCGTTTCTTAGCGCCTTGTACTTTACGTATTCTTACCCACCTAAAATGGGGTATGCCAAAACCGAATTTTGACACAGCCCCTTCCTGCCGATACTTTCAAGAATCGCTTCGTATCCTTTCCCGTTAGGAGGTAAAGGCGTACTTTCGCAGCACGCTATGGATGCTACAACGCAAAAGACCGGCCACTACGGGGCATTGCTCCTCCTCGGGCTACCCATTATCATCGGCCAACTGGGAATCATCTTCGTCAGCTTTGCCGATAATATCATGGTCGGGCAGCACTCTACGGCAGAGTTGGCCGCAGCCTCCTTTGTGAACAACATATTAGGCCTGCTCCTCATCCTCGGTATCGGCTTTGCATACGGGCTGACGCCGCTGGTGGCATCGGCCGAACACAGAGGGCAGTACTTCAAAGCCGGCATCCTGCTCCGGCACAGCCTCCGCCTCAATATAGCGATCGGACTCTTTCTCGCAGGTGTGGCAGCCGTGATGGTTCCCCTGTTCGATACATTCAACCTCCCACCCTCGCTCCGCCCTCTCGCCATCCCCTATTATTGGGTACAGGTGGGAGGCCTCTTCCTCGTAACGGTATTCAATGCCTTCAAGCAATTCTATGACGGCATGAGCGATACGCGCACCCCGATGTATATTACCATATCGGGCAATCTCTTCAATATCGGGCTGAACTACCTGCTGATATTCGGCAAAGGCGGTCTCCCCGAAATGGGACTCCTCGGTGCGGGCTATGCCACCCTGTTGAGCCGCCTGCTGATGCTCGTCACCATCGTCCTTTTCCTCTATCGCAGACCCTCATGGACAGCGATCCGCCACGCCTTCTGCCGGCAGATGCATATCCGTCGCGCCTACCGCCGCCTATTCTCCGTCGGACTCCCCGTTGCCGTCCAGATGGGACTCGAATCGGCCTCTTTCACCATCGCCGTCCTTTTTGTCGGGCGACTCGGCGATCAGGCTCTGGCAGCACACCAGATCGTCTGCGTCATCACCACGCTCGGCTACCTCGTCTATTACGGGCTTGGTGCTGCCACCACCATCCGCATCAGTCACTTCAAGCTGCACGGCAAACCCGACGAAGTCCGCCGCGTAGCCGCCACTGCCTACCGAATGGCCGCTTTGACTGCCTGCGTTGTGGTTGTACTGCTTTTGCTCACACGGCACAGCTTTTCCTTCCTCTTCACGCCCGACGAAGAGGTGGCGCACATCGTTGCCCTTACGTTGATCCCCGTTGTCGTCTACCAATTCGGAGATGCCCTCCAAGCCATCTATTCCAATGCTCTGCGAGGAATGGAGCGCGTTCGTTTTCTGGCTCCGGCAGCAGCTTTCTGCCACGTATTGCTGGCACCGATACTCTCCTATTTGCTGGGATTCGTATTCATATCGGGCAATACGCCCATGCAGTTGGCCGGTATCTGGTCGGCCTTTCCCATCAGCCTGACACTGCTCGGCATCCTCTTCTACAGCTACTTCCGGAAGGTAACCCGATAAACTCCGCAGAGGAAAGCCCTTGTTCGTCTTTCGGGGAAACAATCCTTTTTCCGATCGCCCCCCTCCATTTGCTCCATGACGGCTGTACGGAAAGTGAAAAACTACAGACGAAGCCGACCGATATTGCCATCCCTTTGCTTTCTCCTCTGTCGATAAAGTGAAATTCATTTCCTGAAAAAAACATGATAAATACGGAGAGAATAATATAGTCTTACATGAGAGGATACTATGGTCTCACATGAGAGGATACTATGGTCTCATACGAGAGGATACTATGGTCTCATATGAGAGGATACTATGGTCTCACATGAGAGGATACTATGGTCTCACATGAGAGGATACTATGGTCTCATACGAGAGGATACTATGGTCTCACATGAGAGGATACTATGGTCTCATATGAGAGGATACTATGGTCTCATACGAGAGGATACTATGGTCTCACATGAGAGGATACTATGGTCTCATACGAGAGGATACTATGGTCTCATATGAGAGGATACTATCCTCTCTATATAGACCCCTTAGGGATGTACTCGAAGATACCCCTTGAAACACAAAAAAGGCTCCTCCGGGAAGTGGCAAGCCACCTGCCCGAAGGAGCCTTGAAAGAATAAGAGGAATAAGGCAGCCGGAGGCTACTATTCGTTGCGGAAGACGATTGACCCGTCTATGCAATCGATGAGGACGGGACGTGTACTGTCCACCGTATCGGCCAAGAGTGCCTTGCTCAGTTCGTTGAGGACGAATCGCTGCAGGACTCGCTTCACAGGACGCGCTCCGAACTGCGGATCATATCCCTCGCGAGCGGCAAAGGTTACGACAGCCTCCGTATAGTGGAGCACCACGTCGTTATCGGCCAGTTGGCGCACGATACCATCGAGCTGCAAGCGGACGATCTCGTAGATCTCCTTCTCGGTCAGTGGCGTGAAGACTATGGTCTCGTCGATACGGTTCAGAAACTCGGGGCGGATCGTATGCTTGAGTAGCTGCATCACCTCATCGGCCGTCCGGGCCGTGAGGGACCGGCGATTCTCCGCCGTGAGGTTCTGCATCCGCTCGCGAATGATGTCCGAACCGAGGTTCGACGTCATGATGATGAGCGTATTCTTGAAGTTTACCACATGCCCCTTGTTGTCGGTCAGGCGGCCATCGTCGAGGACTTGCAGCAATACGTTGAACACATCCGGGTGAGCTTTTTCTATTTCATCGAAAAGCACTACGGAATAAGGCTTGCGGCGAATGGCTTCCGTCAGTTGGCCACCCTCGTCATAGCCCACATACCCCGGAGGCGCACCGATCAGACGCGTGGCACTGAACTTCTCCTGATACTCGCTCATGTCTATTCGCGTAAGCATGCTCTCATCATCGAAGAGCAATTCGGCCAAGGCACGTGCCAACTCCGTCTTGCCCACCCCCGTAGTACCGAGGAAGATGAACGAACCGATCGGACGCTTGGGATCCTGAAGGCCTGCCCGGCTGCGACGGACGGCATCGGCCACGGCACGGATGGCTTCGTCCTGACCGATCACGCGCTTATGCAGCTCGTCCTCCAGATGAAGCAGCTTGTCGCGCTCGCTCTGGAGCATGCGGCTGACGGGGATACCCGTCCAGCGCGACACGATGTCGGCTATGTCGTCGGCCTCCACTTCCTCCTTGATCATGGAGCCGCCACGCTGCAATTCGTGCAGCTGTTGCTGTATCGTGTCGATCTCCGTCTCTTTCTGCTTGATGAGTCCGTAGCGTATCTCGGCCACTCGTCCGTAGTCGCCCTCTCGTTCGGCACGATCGGCCTGAAACTTCAGCTCCTCTATATCTATCTTGAGCTGCTGAATCTGATTGATCCGATCTTTTTCATTCTGCCATTGGGCTTTCTCCGAGGCCTCTTTCTCCTTGAGTTCGGCTATTTCCCTGTCGAGGAACTGTACCTTCTCCTCGTCATTCTCTCGCTTGATGGCTTCGCGTTCGATCTCAAGTTGCTTGATCCTGCGCGAGATCTCGTCCAGCTCCTCCGGCAGCGAATCCACTTCCATACGCAGACGAGCCGCAGCCTCATCCATCAGGTCGATGGCCTTGTCGGGCAGGAACCGCTCCGTAATGTAGCGGTGCGACAACTTCACGGCCGCAATGATGGCATCATCCTTGATCCGCACTTTGTGGTGATTCTCGTATTTCTCCTTCAAACCCCGGAGGATGGAGATGGAGCTTAGCTCGTCCGGCTCGTCCACCATCACCATCTGGAAGCGTCGTTCCAGAGCCTTGTCCTTCTCGAAGTATTTGCGGTATTCGTCCAGCGTGGTGGCACCGATGGCACGGAGTTCGCCCCGAGCCAGGGCCGGCTTCAGTATATTGGCAGCGTCCATCGCACCTTCGCTCTTGCCGGCTCCGACAAGGGTGTGGATCTCATCTATGAAAAGGATGATTTCCCCCTCGGCACCAGTCACTTCGTTTACCACGGCTTTCAGCCTTTCCTCGAATTCACCTTTGTATTTGGCTCCGGCGATCAAGGCACCCATGTCGAGAGAGAATATCTGCTTGTTGCGCAGATTCTCCGGCACGTCGCCACGCACGATCCTGTAAGCCAAGCCCTCGGCTATGGCCGTCTTGCCCACCCCCGGCTCACCGATAAGGATAGGATTGTTCTTGGTGCGTCGAGAGAGAATTTGCAGCACTCGCCTGATCTCGTCATCGCGACCGATCACGGGATCCAACTTGCCATCGCGAGCACGCTGACAGAGATTGACGGCATATTTCTCCAGTGCATTGTACTGTTCCTCCGCACTCTGACTGGTCACGTTGCGCCCCTTCCGAAGCTCTTCGATGGCCGACTGCAGAAGCTGTTCGGTGGCTCCGGCATCCTTGAGCAGAGTGGACGCCTCGCATCGCGTAGTCAGAATAGCTAGCACGATGTGCTCCAAAGAGACGTATTTGTCCTTCATCCGGTGCGCTGCGTCCTCTGCTACCTGTAGCACCTGGTTGGTCTCATGCGACAGATAGGGTTCGCCACCCGATACATGGGGCAGTTTCTCTATCAGTTTGTCCACAGCCGTGGCAATACTGCCCTTGTTCAGCCCCATCTTGGCAAAAAGGAAATCGGTCAGGCTTTCGCCCTGATCCATAACGGCCTTGAGCAGGTGCTGCGGTTCGATGGCCTGCTGTCCGTGCCGACGGGTCAGCTCCACAGCCTGCTGTAGAGCCTCCTGCGATTTGATTGTGTAGTTGTTAATGTTCATTGCTGTGTTTGTTGTTACCAGACAAAATCCAACATCCATGCCAACGCCTAAAGACTGACATTTTGTCCTTTTTTACGTTTTCCCCCTCCTACCGTTTATATCCAAAGCAAGGATTATTCATTATAACACATGGTATAAGAAAGAAAGTAAAGGTTCCATACAGCTTATATGACCTAATCGAATACCTTTGTCCGTGGAAAATCAAAAAATACCCTACTATGAAACTCAGAACATTAGTATTCGTGATCGTGGCTGCACTGGCAGTAGCGTTTAGCGCAGAAGCACAGAAGAAGACGGCGAAAAAACCGCTTATCGTCTATTACTCTCACAGTGGAAATACCCAAGCAGTGGCCGAACACATCCAAAAGGCTACCGGAGGCACACTCTTCCGCATAGAACCGGAGCAAGCCTACCCCGAAGACTACAAAGCCCTCGTCCAACAAGCCAAAGAGGAGCTGAAGAAAGGCTTTCGTCCCAAACTCAAAAAGTCCGTCAAGAACATAGCCGACTACGACGTTGTCTACATAGGTTCGCCCAACTGGATCCACACCTTGGCTCCTGCCGTAATGAGCTTTCTGGAGCAGCACAACCTCAAAGGCAAGACCATCATCCCCTTTGTCACACACGGCGGTGGTGGCATGGGCAAGTGTTTGGACGAAATGAAGCGACTGGCACCTCAAGCGACAGTCCTTGACGGCATCGTTATCGACGGCAAGAAAGCCAAAGAATCGGCCGAAGAAGTCCGCAACAGCCTGAAAGCGATGGGACAAATCAAATAACGACAACTGTCCCTACTTCAGACCACTGAGGAATGATAGAGGCAAGCTTTCCCCTACAAATCAAACACAAGCCCCCCACCCTCCTCGGTTCTTTTCCCCCACAAAAAGAGGCGCCATCGACGCCTCTCTTTTATACCCAATAACCACCAAATACGCACCAAAAAACTTTTCAACAACGAAGACAAGTTTGGAATCATTCTAAATAAACGACTGAAAAGAACTCCATTTTGACACTCAACAGATAAGCAAGCAAATATTTTCAGTCCGAAATCCGCTTTTCAGCAACCCATTCAACGATCTATATATAAAACATTTTCAATTTATATATAGATTGTTTTCGATTTATATACAAATCGTTTTCAATAAATATATAAATCAAAACTCGTTTATATATAAATCGCTCTCACAAAAAGGCCATCTGTGATATAAATAAGGCGTCCGCCATGTCGCTGTCGAACATGGCGGACGCCTTAACATATTTAGAGGGTTATCCCTCTACTACTCTCTTTTACACATCATCCACACGCCAATCCATTCTCCATGTACCATAACCTCACAATAAAAAACAGCCCACCGAACGAGCCAAACAGATCAGCATCACAAACAAGACGATCACACATACACTTCATCTATTTATCATTGATTCATAAACACTTACACCTCATCAAGAAGTCTTTCTTCTCCGCCACAAATGTAGCAAAAAAACCTAACCGCAAAGAATCGAAAACCACAAGAGCATAAAAACACACTCCGATCAACACAAAAAAAAAAATCTTCGTAAAACAAACTACCTGTTGTATCTTTGTGGATAAATTCACAAATTCAGTCCAATGGAAAATCAATTTTTAAAGTATCGGGAAAAGGTCAATACGTGTTTAGACGCATACGATTCTGTACATAACCAATTAGAAAAGTCTTTCAAAGGTAAATCAGCATCTATTAAAGCCTTAGCTCATCCATTCAAAAAGGGGCACTTTACGTTAGCCATTATAGGAAAAATGAGTGCAGGTAAGTCCTCCTTTATCAACGCTCTCCTAAAACGTCCGAATCTATTGGCAACAGGATATGGACAAACCACTTGTATGCTTACAGAGATAGTCCATAACGAAACAGAGGGATACAAAGTCTTTTTTGCGGATGGACACGAAAAATCTGTTAGCAGGACCGAATTACAAGAATACATGAAAGTACCTGACAAATATAGTGATCTACCGGTAAAACAGATTAATAAATATATTATTGAAGGAGAAACCACTGACCAGATTTGGGTACGAAAGCAAGAATTACAAGAGATAGCAGCGAGAGGAGATAAAGACTTCAGCAAAAAGCTACTGGAGGAATACGTTATCACTCATCCCAAAGCTGTTATTCCAGATAGGATCTGTATTTCTGTACCCCTTTCTGAAGATCTTCATGGCTGGAAGATCATCGATACTCCGGGTATTGACGCCGTAGGAGGTCTGGAAGACGAAACATTCGAGTTGCTCAACGGAAAAGATAAAAACGGGAATAATAAAGTTGATGCCATTATCTTTATCAACAGTACAGAAAATCGAATTGAAGATAAAACGTTTTGCAACTTCGTAAAAGAGACCATAGATGGCTTTACAGACGACATCAAACGGCGCACCTTCATGATTCGCACGCATGGAGCTGATCGCCGATATCTTCGCTCGAAAGAATCGGAAGAAGAAGCATGCAAAAAACTTTTTGTGAATGGTCTGAATTTGCCGGAAAGCTCCATATTTGTCGTTGATAGTCTCTGTTACATCTTATTAAAATATACGGAGGATGTATCCTTAGATCTTACAAATATTATTTCGAATATGCCCGAAGATTGGCAGGAATATTGGGATAAAAATGAATGTAAAAACGCCTGGTACGAAGTAGGCGATTTATAGAATACGCAGAAAAACAACTTAATAACAAGAAACAGAGCAAAAACCAAGAGACATTAAAAGAAACTATTAGCTCATGGGCGAACTTTGAGAAACTAATAGAGAAGCTAAACGATTTTGTCAAAACTGAAAAAGAACGTGCATATCAGGAGCTATTGAAAAAAATAAAAGATGACTTCAATGCATGGAAGCAACTTCTTAAAAAAAAACTCTCACCGCTCGAAGAAAATCTCGACGAAGTAGAATTAAAACGTTGGTTAGAACAAGAAAAAGCGAACCTTGACAAGGCGAAGCAAGAGATGAATACCAAGTTCCCTGACTTTCAAAGAAAATTTGGACGCAACGGAATCAACCAATACTTTTCCAAAGTGCAGGAGCAAGTTGGATCGCTATCCGGGGGATTAAACGACATGAGAAATCTTATGCGCCGTTATTTGAGCGAAGCCGACGATTGTAAAAAGCAAATACTTGATGACGTATCCAAATCTTTGGACGAAACGCTCAAAGATGCATTAAAAAAATTCGATGTAGAAGTGTTCACTATCGACTTTGACAACATAGCTCGTATGGCAAAGGAAGATGCTACGCATACAGAAATTGTTGGTTATAAAAAGAAGATAATCAAAGAAGAAGGACCTATAGGTTGGCTAAAACGACTCCTCTCTTTTAAGAAGCCCAATAGCGGGAATTTGAGAAGGGGATACAAAGAAGTAGACGACACCTCCCGTCCAATCTGTAGGACAAAGATTGATGAGACAGAAGCAGCAAAGAAATTCCGAACTGCAGCTATCAAAATATTTACAGAATCACTCGACCAATTTAAAAAAGCTATCGGCACGGAAATAGACAACATAGGGAAAGAAGTAAAGATAGAATTAGATAGACAAATAGAAAAAGCAAAAACAAGCTATGAACAAGCTTGCACAGTCTATAAAGAGAAAGAAGAAGAAACGAGACAAAGGATCGAAGATCTGAAAGAAAAAATACAAACAATAGATCATGCGATCACAATAATCAACGGATAGCACATAGCATAGATAACATGTATACATACCGCCAACATATAGAACAGGAGATACAGATGCTTGCTAAAAAAGTATTTTCCGAGGGAGTGACAGAAGAAGCCGCAGAACGCTTTATAGTCCAAGTAAAAAACTTTGCCGAAGATCAGCTGGAAAACTGGTTTTTTGAACGCTCAGAAAATCCTGCCATTGTTGTTGCAATGCGAGAAGACGAATACAGAGACTTCTCCATAGGATATATAGCACAAATGCGAGAATGGCAGCGTCAGCATCCGGCAAAAGTGGAGCATCAAGCACTTAGTATCGATACAGTTTGTAGTCTTGAACTATTCGATAAAGAAATGCAAGGCATTGCCAGGAAACATCTTATCGAAGCCGGAATCGGGACAATAACCTCTGTCGGAATTGGAATGATTGTCTCCGGCATGGCCGGTTTTATTATTGGACTAATTGCCGAGATGATTGTATTGGCCGTTGTTCACCGTCGATATCAAGCATCCAAAGAAGCAAAGGAAGCTTTCAGAGAGCAACAACTTAAGATGAAAATAGAAAAGCGTTGCCATGAATTAGTAAACAATGTGAGCGCAGACATCAGTGCATGGCTCGATGAGGCAGAAAAAGAGAGCCGAAAAATCGAAGAATCGTTTAGGAGAAATAAGCCATGAATCATAATAGCAAAAACGATACGGATGCCGAATCAGACACAATAAATGCACCATATATGCCTGAGGAATTAATTCCACTAGATAATATGCCGAGCATGAGCATCGCTAAAGCGGTGGATCATGTACAGATGATTTTGAATAAAAGTTATCTGCAAAATCTTTCGTCTTCTCCAATTGTACCATATAACGAAGAATATCCGGAAGAAAAAAAGCGTTCCATACGATGGTACCGGATCGATCGTATAGTATATGAGCAAGGTGTTTTTTTTACAGACAAATTTTCCATGCTTCTCAATGCCTTACATGGAGAAGCTCGAGAGTTGGTACTGCTCTTGCACAAGAATAATGGAGAGCGTATACAACTCTTCTTAGGTGCGAGTGATAAGAATACGGACAAGAATTTTTATGCCGGCGAAACCTTGAAGGCGTCCTTGGAGGGAATATTTCCGGGTATCCAAATAGAAAGAAAAAGTCCGAATGAACTCATTCGCTTTGACCAAAAAGCCGTCTCTGCGATTTCTGCCGCAGGATCTTTGAGGGGTGATCGAAAGGAGGGATTTGTACAGGGTCTGGAACGACTAATCAATGCCTCTGCAAACATTCCTTCTTTCACCGGTATAATGATTGCCGAACATATAAGCGAGATAGAACGGTTGAGTTTGGTCCATGGATATGAACAAATTCATACTATGCTTTCACCTCTGGCTTCTATCCAACTCTCAATGAATCGTGAGACATCCGAGACGCTCTCTGAAGGAGAAAGTAAAGCTATCAGCCGAACGCTTACCCAAGGCGTCAGTCGTACAATCTCTCACAGCTCATCATACAGTGAAACACTAACAAGTACCACCGGGGAGAATACAAGCGAGGGTATAACAAAAACCATTGGCGCGAATATTGGCCTGAGTTTCATCATACAAGCAGGAGGCTCTTATTCTTATAGTAAGCATAAGCATATAGGCAAAAACTCATCCCAATCAAAAAGTAATCAAACCAGCACAGGCCGTAGTGAAGCTGACGGTACCCATGAAGATATTAGCGACTCCACAACAGACGAAACTTCGAAAGGAAGATCCAGGACACAAGGTGAAGGAATGAGTGTCACATACAGACAAGAAAACAAAACGGCTACACAACTACTGGCAAAGATTGACAAGCAAATCGAAGAGCTGGATTCGTATGCCGCCATGGGATTTTGGAATTGTGCCACATATTTTATCACCCCAGAGAATACGACATCCCGTGAGCTGGCCAATATCTACAAAGGATGTATCATCGGAGAAGGAAGCAACCATAAGACGACTGCCATCAATATATGGAATAAAGAACGCAAGCAAGATGTAAAAGATATCACAGCTTACTTAGCAAACTTCGTTCACCCTCGTTTCTTTGTAGGGGAGGAATGGGCTAAACAAAACGTCTCTGCAGGATTGTTTGTTAATAGCCAAGATCTGGCCATCCATATGGCACTGCCACAAAGCAGTGTGCCGGGCGTCCAAGTAAAAATACGTGCTGCATTTGGTCGTGAGGTTATTGCTCAAGACAATAAAAACGATAGGGAGTCTATTCATTTAGGAAAAATCTACCATCTTGGACAGCTGGAAGAAAACACGCATGTACAACTTCATACAAACAGCCTTACGAAACATATTTTCGTTACAGGAAGTACCGGCTCCGGCAAATCGAACACGCTATACATCTTACTGAAAGAACTTATACGACAAGGGAAGAAAGTGTTAATTATAGAACCGGCTAAAGGCGAATATAAGCATGTATTCAAGGATGCTATGCTCTATGGCACTAACCCTGATCTGTCAAAGCTACTACGAATGAATCCCTTTTGCTTCCCGGATGGCATACGAATAGATGAGCATATCGATCGATTGGTGGAAATATTTAATGTATGCTGGCCAATGTATGCAGCTATGCCTGCTGTACTCAAAGACGCTGTCATTCGATCTTACGAAGCCTGCGGCTGGAATATGATCACATCCCAACCCCTCTATAAGGGATTATACCCAACGTTTACGGATGTGCTGCAAGAGTTGCGTACAGTTATCCGAAGCAGTGAGTATTCGGCCGATACCCAAGGTGATTACATTGGTGCCTTAGAAACACGTCTGCGTTCGCTAACCAATGGAATCAACGAAAAAATTTTCTGCAGCAGTGATACTATATCGGACAAAAATCTCTTCGATCAAAATGTGATAGTGGATCTTAGCCGGATTGGCTCGAATGAAACTCGTTCACTTATCATGGGTATGCTGATGTTGAAGCTGTCGGAATATCGTATGACACAAGCTAATGGCAAAATGAACCAACCCTTGCAACACGTGACCGTATTGGAAGAAGCTCATAATTTGCTTAAACGAGTCTCAAAGGAACAGACTCAAGAAGGAAGCAATCTACAAGGAAAATCGGTCGAAATGATTGCCAATGCAATTGCTGAAATGAGAACATATGGTGAAGGGTTTATCCTCGCTGATCAGTCTCCTACAGCACTCGATGATGCAGCCATTAAGAATACTAATACGAAAATCATCATGTCTCTGCCCGATGGAGATGACCGACGCATCGCGGGCAAATCGGTAGGACTGACAGATGAACAAATCGACGAAATCTCCAACATGCCAGTTGGTGTAGGCATTGTATATCAAAACAATTGGAGTGAGGCCGTCATGTGTAAGATCGATGAGTATGAAATGGAAGACAATGTGAGTCGCCCGACCGAACCTCATAACTTTCTTGAAGAACTAAAGCTATCGGCTCCATTGGTAAACCTGTTACTTTTACGTCAAGAAAAATATAATACTAATGAATTGCGTATTGCCATTAAGGCAGCCTCCATACGTACGACATTAAAGAAAGACCTTTTAGAACTCGTCGATAATTATGAGAAAGACGGACTTGCAGGTGTAAAGGCTTGTGCTCCCGATGAGTATCGAGCAGAATTAATCTATACATATTGTAGCAGGCAGTTTGGCTTCACTGAGGCTGCCCAACGTTACCAAAACAATGTAGGACTACTCATTGAACACTACAAGCAAGTTGCAAAACAGGTGTTTGACAATACCGTACCTGATGTTAATTTACTTGTCGGCTTTATGTCGCTTGTAGAAAAAAATTCTAATCCGACAATAGATTCACTGTGGCAGGAGTGGTGCAAATCAAACAAAATAGAAAGGTGAGCCATGATAGAAAATGCCATTGCTAAACAGGTAATAAAGCCACAAACTGAAACGTTTGCTCCACAAAAAACGGAATTTACCAAAGAAAATAGATGCGATGAAGCAGGAGCTAAGACTATAGAAACAACAACAAAAAAAGATGTAGAGAATAATACAGCAAATAACATAGAGGAGCAAGCCGGCCGGAAAGATTTGTCAGAAGCCTATGATGAAGGGAAAGTTGAGCATCAAGAGGTCAGAAATTCTCTACCAGAAAATCAGTTCCCTTCGATTGAAAAATGCCAAGAATGTTATTCTGATCCGGATAAAAAAGAAAAACTGATCCTTGGCGAAAAGAAAGATGGCAGTATGCTTCGCCACAATATGTCTCTAGCTATGGGTGATGATGCTAGAAACATAGATCCGAAAGATAGCCGTGCACATCATATTGTAGGAGATAATCTGCAGTCAGAACCAGCAAAAAGGGTTTTGGAAAGACATGATATAGATATCAATGCTCCAGAAAATGGAGTATTCTTACCCAATGACGAAAATAGTTCTTTGAAGGGAACTCAACATCGTGGAGACCATACAAAGGATTATTTTGAAAAAGTGAATGACCTACTTGCTCAAACAAAAACAAAGCAAGAGGTTCTGGAGATCCTACAATTTGTCAAGGAAAACTTATATGAAGGGAAGATACCATTACACAAAGAACATTTAATCAATAAATAGAGAAAGATGAAAATATATCGTATGACCCATCGCTCAGATGCTTGGAAGTCGATTCAGGTAGCTAATACTTTGATTGAAGAAGTATTGAATAATCAAAAATCCTTGGAGGCAGCAGATGGAGCCAAATGCTCTTGGATTGAAGATAAGACGAATTTAGAAGGTTTTGCAAATGCTCCATTCATCTTTGGCAGTATACCTGTAGTAGATACTCATGCATACAATGTCTTAGAACCATTCATGATGGGGATAAAGAGGAGCATCATTTCAGTTGCAGGTGAAGAGTATTACATTCTATTTTCCGAACGGCCTGATCCGAATCTTTTAGATGAAAAAGAGAGTTCCATTCGACGTTTCTCAAATGGTCGTATAATGGATATTAAACGTTATGTTTTTAAAACAGACAAAGTGCCGGCACTCTTTGGGATAACACAAAGACCATACTATCTTTTTGCAACTGATGATGTAGTAAATGCGATAAGAGAAGCCGGTCTGACAGGATTCGATTTTGAAGAATGTCATATTGCTAATACACATTAGTCTCGTCCACTCTTCTTGTGCCTAAGTGTAATAAACTTAACTTGTGTATGGCATGGGCTAAATGCTACTAAATTTCTTCTTTTATGAGACCTTTGCACGGCGATTGGCGTATATTTTGTTTGTTAATTCATTGTATAATAGGGAGTTATTTCGTATATTTGAGTATTAAAAACAGCATAATATTCCTCCCATGGCATACCAATCCAAGAATACCGATGAGCATGTAACATTTGCAGACGCACTCCTTTCAAAGCGTTATCGCAAAGCACAAAACGACTTCCTCAATCAGGTTGACACGCTTATCGATTGGCGTCCGATCAGGACGCTGATCAACAAGAAATACACGAAGCGACAAAATGCCATCGGCGCCCCGGCTTATGACGTGATTCTCTTATTCAAGATGTTGCTTTTGGAGACATGGTACAACCTCAGTGATTGTGCTTTGGAGGAGCGCATCAATGATTCGATCACCTTTTCCCGATTCTTGGGACTGAAGATGGAAGAGGTATCTCCCGACCACAGCACCATCAGTCGATTTCGTTCGGCACTGACAGAGTTGGGTCTCATGGACAAACTATTGGCGCAGTTTAACAAACAACTTTCGCGCCATCACATTTCGGTAAGGGAAGGGGTGCTTGTCGATGCAAGCCTTGTGGAGACGCCGCATAAACCCAACGGAACCATTACGATTGAAGTCGCAGACGACAGAGAAGACAATCGGAGCGAGGAGGAAAAAGAGGCAGAGGAGGATTATCAAAAACAGGTTGTCCGCCGGCGTAAAGGGACGGATGAAGAAGCCCGTTGGGTTTACAAACAAAAGCGTTATCACTACGGATACAAAAAGCATTGTCTGACCAATGTTCAAGGCATTGTTCAAAAGGTGATAACAACTGCAGCGAACCGCAGTGACACGAAGGAGTTTATTCCGCTATTGCAGGGTGCAAACATACCTCAAGGCACAGCCGTCTTGGCGGACAAAGGATATGCTTGCGGGGAAAATCGTTCCTACCTGCAAACCCATCACCTTCAAGACGGCATTATGCACAAGGCACAACGCAACAGGGCATTGACCGAGGAAGAGAAGCAACGAAACAAAGCAATCGGTCCGATACGGAGCACCATCGAACGCACCTTTGGCAGTATTCGCCGGTGGTTTCATGGCGGACGATGTCGATACCGGGGACTTGCCAAGACCCATACTCAAAACATTCTTGAAAGCATCGCCTTTAATTTATACAGAACCCCGGGGATAATTATGTCCTCATCTCTAGGATAAGGTATAACCACCCTTGAGGAGCTCGTGCAAGCAGCTCCGCAAGGGGGGATTTACAACTACTTTCACTCCTTACTGCCACCCCTTTCACTCGCTCCTTTTATGCCAAGAACTCCTCTTCCCTCCATCTCCTTATTTTTCAAAGGTCTCTTAAGAAGAAAGATTTCTATAATACGTCTTTAACCTCAAAGGTATTGCCATCATAACGACTGCGATGAGGCGTGCCGGAGTGAAAGCCGATTACCGAACGGCCGATAAGACGATCATGGGAATTACATACAAACATAAAAAAAGGCTGACCCCAAAACTTGAAGCCAGCCCTTAACTGAATAGCAACTAAATAGTAAATTCTCCGTGTACTTCTTCGGGGGAATCGTTAAAACTCTGCGTTGTTGGGCGTCCGTGGGAAAGGAATTACATCTCGGATATTACTCATTCCCGTTACGAATAGAAGCAGGCGTTCGAAGCCCAAACCAAAGCCACTATGCGGTGCAGTACCGTAACGACGCGAGTCGAGGTACCACCAAATATCTTTCTCCGGCACTCCCATTTCGTTAGCACGAGCCACCAATTTGTCGTAGTCGGCTTCACGTTCGGAGCCACCGATGATTTCTCCGATCTTCGGGAAAAGCACATCCATGCCACGAACAGTCTTTCCGTCATCGTTCAGCTTCATGTAGAAACTCTTGATCTCTTTGGGGTAGTCTGTCATGATAACCGGTGTCTTGAAATGCACCTCAACCAGATAACGCTCGTGTTCGCTGGCCAAATCTGCTCCCCAATAGATGGGGAATTCAAATTTTACACCATTCTTGACTGCTTCTTCCAGAATACGAATACCTTCCGTATAGGCCAAACGAACAAATGGCTTTTCGAGTACAAACTTGAGACGATCGATCAGCTCTTTGTCGAAGTGTTCAGAAAGGAAACTGATGTCATCCATACAGTTATCCAAGGCCCACTGCACACAATATTTGATGAACTCTTCCGCCAAGTCCATATTATCCTCTATCTCAAGGAATGCAACCTCCGGTTCGATCATCCAAAACTCGGCCAAGTGACGCGGTGTATTGGAATTTTCTGCACGGAATGTAGGCCCGAAAGTATAAATACCGCCCAAAGCCATAGCAGCCATTTCGCCCTCCAATTGTCCCGAAACGGTCAATGAGGTATGACGACCGAAGAAATCTTTACGATAGTCCACTTGTCCCTCTTCTGTTCGGGGGAGAGAATCAGGGTTCAGCGTTGTCACCTGAAACATCTGTCCGGCTCCTTCACAGTCACTGGCTGTAATAAGAGGTGCATGGAAGTAGTAATACCCTTTGTTATGAAAAAAGGTATGGATGGCAATAGCCATATGGTGCCGGATGCGATAGATGACACCGAAGGTATTAGTGCGCGGGCGCAAATGTGCTATCTCACGCAAAAACTCCAACGTATGGCCTTTCTTCTGTAACGGATAGGTAGCCGGATCAGCCGTACCATAAATCTCGATAGCCGACGCTTGTACCTCCACGGACTGGCCTGCTCCCTGAGATTCGACCAAAGTGCCTATAACGCCGATGCAAGCACCCGTGGTAATCTGAGACATCTGTGCAGCATCGAAAGAAGCAAGATCCGCTACGATCTGCATATTATGAATCGTAGAACCATCATTGAGAGCGATAAAATTCACAGCCTTGTTGCCGCGCTTGGTGCGTACCCATCCTTTGATGTTGATTTCTTGGCCGACAAGCCCTCCATGGAGGGCATCTGCGATTCTAGTCCTTTTCATCTTCTTATCCATTATATAATGGTATTCATTATTTGTGTTTATATTATTCGAAAGCTCCCATTCTAAGGTTATTTACCTCCTGCTCATTCAGATAGCGCCATTTTCCACGGGGCAGATTCTTCTTGGTCAGTCCGGCAAAATAAACGCGATCCAGTTTGACAACACGATAGCCAAGGTGTTCAAACAAACGGCGCACAATACGATTTCGTCCGCTATGAATCTCTATTCCCACCTGCGAAAGATCGTCTTCTTTTACGTAACTGATGGCATCGGCATGTATCTCACCATCATCCAATTCTACACCGTCGGCTATTTTCTGCATGTCTTCAATGCTTACATCTTTATTGAGCCACACGTGGTAGATCTTCTTCTTCTTGAAAGACGGATGGGTCAGCTTAGAGGCAAGATCGCCATCATTTGTAATCAGAAGTACACCGGTAGTATTCCGATCCAAACGTCCTACCGGATATATTCTCTCAGGACAGGCATATCGTACTATATCCATTACTGTGGTACGGCATTCGGGGTCATCAGAAGTGGTCACACAATTTTTAGGTTTATTGAGCAGTACATAAACTTTACTCTCTATTTCCACTCTCTTATCCTTGTAGATTACCTCATCCTGACGTGTAATTCTTCTACCGAGTTCGGTCACGACTTCTCCATTGACCGTGATCTCTCCCTTTTCGATCAGCAGATCCGCTTCCCTTCGCGAGCAAACACCGGCATTGCTCAAGAACTTGTTCAGCCTGATCGGCTCATTCGGATCGGCCAATACCTCACGATACTTTACCGGCACAATCGGAGCTTTCGACTGTTTCTTTTTCTTCTTTTGCTGTGGAAGTGTCAGTGTTCTATTGCCACCCGAATACATCGGCCTTTCCGTATCCCGAAACTGACGGGGATAAGATGGTCCCGAACCACGTATATGCTCGTTGTCCATAGCACGATTGGCATCGTACTCTTTCTCAAAATGTCTGAGAGAATCACGTCTCTGCCCACGCTCTTCATTTTGGCGGTATGAAGCCGGATAAGCAGCGCGCTGCCCTTCCCGACTATATCGATTGTTGTACGAAGGAGCTTCAGAGCGGTTATTTCCTTCCCCTCCGGAGAAATCATCACGTCTGTACGATTGTGATCGACTGCTCTGCTGCTCACCGATACGTACTCGTCGTTTACGCTGTTGCAATTGATCCGTCGGTTCGGGTTTGGATGTAGCCCCTACTCTGGGAGTAGGTCTGAAACCTCCGCCTGAACTCATTCTTGACGAACGGAAAGGCGTAGGTTTTTCTATGTGCTTTTCCGAAGGAGAAATATCATCCTTGCTCGTATCTGCGAAAATATCGCGTTCTTCAGTTGTCATCTTTGATAGATTATTGCTTAGATTTTACACATACAACCTCACGGTTGCAAACTATGGATTTGTCTTTTTTGACTCTTTGGGTTACGAAAGTATGAAAATTTCAGATTCCCACGTAATTAGAAGGTGATATGCGGCGCATTTCCTCCTTCACGGTTTCATCAATATCCAATGCTTCGACAAAACTTGCAATGGATTCGGCTGTCACCGTCTCATTCGTACGCGTCAGAGCCTTCAACGTTTCGTATGGATTGGGATACCCTTCTCTGCGAAGAATAGTTTGTATAGCCTCAGCCACCACGGCATAGTTGTTCTGCAAATCCCGATCGAGAGCAGCTTCGTTGAGAAGCAGTTTGCCAAGCCCTTTGGCTATGCTCGTGACTGCTATAAGAGAATGCGCCAAAGGAGTTCCCACGTTACGAAGTACAGTGGAATCCGTCAGATCTCGCTGCAAGCGGGAAATAGGCAATTTGCGCGACAAATGCTCAAATATGGCATTTGCAATACCCAGATTGCCTTCGGCATTTTCATAGTCGATCGGATTCACTTTGTGTGGCATGGCAGAAGAACCGACCTCGCCGGCCTTGATCTTCTGTTTGAAGTACTCCATCGAAATGTACTGCCAGAAATCACGGCAGAGGTCGATCAGTATCACATTGATGCGACAGCAGGCATCAAATAAGGCTGCCATGTTGTCGTAGTTGGATATTTGTGTAGTGAGTTCTTCCCGTTCAAGCCCGAGAGAAGTTACAAACCGACGGCCGAAATCGCTCCAGTCATGATCAGGATAAGCCACATGATGTGCATTGAAATTGCCCGTAGCACCACCGAATTTGGCTGAATGAGGTACTTCCAGCAGCAAGTCGATCTGCTTGCGCAAGCGATAGACGAATACTTCTATTTCCTTTCCTAAGCGAGTGGGCGACGCCGGCTGTCCATGCGTTTTGGCCAGCATCGGGACATCTTTCCACTGAAGGGCATAAGCATGAAGCTGCTTCACCAGCTCCTGTAAAGCGGGCAAGTAAACCTCGGTCATTGCCTCGCGTATCATCATCGGGAAAGCCGTATTGTTTATATCCTGCGAGGTCAGACCGAAATGGATAAATTCTTTGGCATCTCGTATCCCCATGGCCTCGAACCGCTCTTTGAGGAAATACTCCACAGCCTTGACGTCATGATTCGTTACCGCTTCTATTTCCTTTACACGTACGGCATCCGTCTCGCTAAAGTCTTGGTATATACGGCGCAACTCTTCCTCTAAAGATGGAGGGCACACATCTTTCAGCGAAGGCAATTCATTGCAAAGAGCGATGAAATACTCCACCTCCACTTTTACACGATAGCGAATTAGAGATCCTTCTGAAAAATAGCGACTAAGTACTTCTACTTTGTTGCGATACCGGCCATCTATCGGAGAGATGGCTTGCAGGGCTTGGAAAGCAATCATTTGTTTTTATTCTGATATAATCGGTCGATGAAAGCAGCAAAGATAAAAAAAGATTTTTCTGACTAAACCTAATATCCGAAGCCTTTTCTCGCTCCTTCTTTATTAAGCCCCCGAATTGATTCTACAGCCTTTTCTCAATCGCAGGTCTTATCCCAAATAATTTCACCTCCGGTCGTACGCCAAACTTCTTTTCGAGCCAGAGCAAAGAAATAATCGCTCAGACGATTGATATAGCGCATCACAGGCTCCTCTACCAGTGCCTCTTCACTCAAGCGGTATATATGACGTTCGGCTCGCCGGCATACCGTACGGCAAACATGTGCCAAAGAGGCAGAACGGCTACCCCCCGGCAAGATGAAAGCCGTCATCTTGGGAATGGCATTGTCCAAACGATCTATTTCCTGCTCCACACGTTCTATCGTTTCGGGATGCACTCGACTCTCCACCATCAGCTCTCTGCTCTCCTGATTTGTGGCCAGATAGGATCCGACAGTGAAAAGCTTGTGTTGTATGGTACGCAGAAAATGCCGATCCTCTTCCGGCAAGTCCTCACTCATCAGCAAGCCGATAAATGAGTTCAATTCGTCTATCGTACCGTAGCACTCAAGTCTTTGGTGGTATTTGGGTACACGTTCTCCCCCGACCAAGCTGGTCGTTCCCTTGTCACCCGTACGGGTGTATATCATACTTTTAGACATACAACTTCTATCGTTTTATTATTTATAGAAACGCTTTATAGCTCCGCTTGTTCAGTCCACGATGAAAAATTACGATCAGCAGTTCGCCCATATCGATCGAAACCCGTGCAGCAGGATTCTTGCCAAGCTCTTGCCATAGGCGAAAAACCGCACCCCTGCGACGAGGACAGTACAAAATCACCATAGAGCCATCCGGCAAAGAGCCGGACAAACATTGTCGAATAAAAGCCGGCAGAGGAGCATCCCTTTCCACTACGACAAGTAGCGGATCAGCCTGCTTCGAGTCCGTTATCAGCCTATCGTCATTTTCAGCCGAAAACTCTATTTCCGGCCGCGCTGCAAAGAGATATTTCGACAGTACGGAATCGCCCGGGGAGATACATATTGCTCGCTTCGCATTACAGAAGATCGTCAGGCGAAAAATCAGCTCCAGTACCTTACGACGGCGAATCCCCCGATAATCGGCTGAATCCCGAAGTTCTTCTGTCTCGGAAGCAAGACGGTCAAAACTGTAATACGGTGTCTTTTCCTCCACCACCCGTGTCAGCAGGTGAAACACATAAGGAGAGTGAACATGGTGTCCTCCACGATGCAGCAGATAACGAACAAAGCGCAATGCATGCAAGTGCACTCTATCGCTGACAGATAGGAATGAAGAGGAGAGACAAGACATTGACAAGATCGGTCGGATAATAACTTACTCCTGCTCTTGGGGCAAGATCAGATTGAGTACTACCCCTACTATGGCAGCCAAACCGATACCGGCCATCGTAAATCCACCGAACGAAACGACTGCTCCGCCGATACCGAGCGTAAGAGTGATGGACACTATAATAATATTACGTGTCCGACTCATATCCACTTTATGATTGACCAGATTGGCAATGCCGGCCGAAGCTATCGTACCGAATAGGAGCAGCATGATACCACCGAGAACGGCAGGAGGGATGGATTTGAGCAAGGCACTGACCTTACCTACAGCTGAGAAAACAATTCCCGTCACGGCTGCTATACGAATCACCATCGGATCCGTCACACGAGTTAGGGCCATGGCTCCGGTTACTTCCGAATAAGTAGTCACGGGAGGCCCTCCCAACAGACCTGCTACCATACAGGCCAAACCATCGCCCAAGAGGGTACGATGCAGCCCCGGATCTTTTACAAAATCTTTTCCTGTCACCGTATTTACCACATAGACATCGCCGATATGTTCTATCACGGGAGCAATGGCCACAGGCAACATAAAGAGGATGGGAGGAAGAGAGAACTTGGGGAAAGAAAACTGAGGCAGGCTCAACCACGCAGCCTCACGAACAGGATTCAGATCGACCTCATAGAAAACAACGGCTATCACATAGCCTACCACTATACCGCAGAAGATGGGAATCAGCTTGAAAAGCCCCTTGGCCAGCATAGTTACTAGCACGGCGGTAGCAAGCGATATAGTAGCCAGTATCCAGTTGGATTGTGCCATATCCACTCCGGCTCCGGCAAGCGAAAGTCCGATCAGGATAATGACAGGGCCGATGACTACAGGCGGGAACAAACGTTGGATCACACGTACTCCCTGCCACTTGACCAAAGCACTCATCAGATAATAAACCAATGCCACACCGACCATACCCGAAAGAGCACCGGGCAGCCCATACATCTCCGTAGCCTTGATAATAGGAGCGATAAAGGCAAAACTACTACCAAGAAAAATAGGCACCTTTCCTTTCGTCACCAAATGAAAAATCAATGTACCGATGCCGGCCGTAAATAGGGCTGTCGAAGGGTCTAAACCCACAAGGAGGGGCACTAAAACAGTAGCTCCGAAAGCAACAAAGAGGAACTGTACGCCTACGATGCTTTTTCGGAGCGGAGAGAGTTGGGTTGTTTCCATATAAAAAACCGATTATAATTTGCTGGATTTTAAGCCCTGCAAATATATGGCATTTCCCTTTATCCCATTGAGTTGCATGCTTGTTTTGCAATAGTTCGAACCTATCGTTTATAAGCAGAACACGATGTTCCTTGGGATTATACTTAAAAGTCCACGGACTTTATACTATAAACCCTCCATACTTTATACTTAAAACCCCTATGGCTTTATACTATAAAGTCTCCTGCGTTTATACTTAAAACCCTTGGGGCTTTATAGTATAAAGTCTCAAGGTAATCGAAAATAGACCCGACATAAGTTTTTTCATACATTTGTTTCAGTTTTTAGCCATTATATTATATGGAAAGGTTAGACAAACTCGACAGGCGAATCCTGAGCATTATCTCCAATAATGCCCGTATGCCGTTCAAAGATGTTGCAGAAGAATGCGGCGTATCGCGTGCTGCCGTTCACCAGCGCGTACAAAGAATGATCGAAATGGGAGTTATTACAGGTTCGGGCTATCGTATCAACCCGAAGTCTTTGGGTTTCAGAACATGTACTTACGTAGGCGTTCGTCTGGAGAAAGCCTCGATGTACAAGGATGTACTCCCCCATCTGTACAACATTCCGGAGATCGTGGAGTGCCACTATACGACAGGACCCTACTCTTTGCTGATCAAGCTCTTCGCCATCGACAATGACCACCTGATGGATATCTTGAATTCGACCATCCAAGAAATCCCCGGTATCGTCTCTACAGAAACGCTGATCTCTCTGGCTGAAGGATTCAATCGTGGCATCAAGATACCCGAAGGGGAGCAATAAGCACACACCTATTTATACATATACCCTCACCCTCACCGATCGGATACGCTAAATGCCGTCCTATACGCTTACCCAATTAGCCTCTGCTGTCCGGAATTGTCTCGAAAGCGGATTCCCCGGACGCTATTGGGTCAGTGCAGAGACCAGTGGTGTCCGCGTAGGCATATCGGGACATTGCTACCTGGAGTTGCTGGACAAGGATACATCCGGCTCTCAAGTAACAGCTCGTATGAAAGCCATGATATGGGCTTCGGACTATGCCACATTATCAGGACGCTTTCAGAGAGAAACGGGCGAAACATTCGATTCCGGTCTCCACGTTCTGGTACTGGTAAGTGTATCCTACCATGAGCAATATGGACTAAGCCTCCGCATTCTGGACATAGACCCCTCCTACACAATGGGGGCTATGGCTCGCAAACGCAAAGAGATCATCGAAGAACTGCGCCGGCAAGGTCTATACGACCTCAATCGCAGCCTGTCCCTACCCCGCCCCACCCAACGCATTGCCATAGTCTCATCCGGTGCAGCTGCCGGCTACGAAGATTTCATCGCACACCTTAGTCATTCGGCCGAGCATTTCTGTTTCTATCCCGTCCTCTTCCAAGCCGTGATGCAAGGAGCACAAACCGAAGCATCGGTGTTGGGAGCTTTGGAGCGCATCGCATATCACCGGGATTCTTTCGATGTAGTGGTCATCATTCGCGGAGGAGGAGCAGTGAGCGAACTGGCAGCTTTCGACTCGCTTGCCATCGGACAAGCATGTGCACGCTTCCCCCTCCCTATCCTTACCGGCATCGGACACGACAGGGACGAGACGGTGGTGGATCTGGTAGCTTATCGTTCGCTCAAGACACCTACGGCTGTGGCCGATTTTCTTGTAAACTGCCAGCGCGAAGAGTGGAAATTGATCGACGACCTTCGCTCCCGTGCTGCCGAAGGACTTCGAATGATGATGATGTACTGCCACGAACGGCTGATTCAGCTATCGCTCCGCACACCGGCCATACTGAAATCATCTGTTCGTGAAGAACACCATCGGATAAAGTCCGTAGAAGATCGTATCCGATTAGCCGCTAAACAGCGGATCGCCTTCGGACTTCAGCAACTCCAAATAGCAAGCCGCAGCCTGCCGGCCATGATGAAGAGCGAACTGAAACAAAATACGGGTCGATTGGATCAGGTAGCCGCCCGACTGCCTTTATTGGTGACAGCCAATCTGAAGAACTACAATCGACGCCTCGAAACCAACGAACAGGCCATCCGCCTGTTGCACCCCAATGCTACCCTACGCCGCGGCTTCGCCATCGTTCTGAAAGACGGCAAAGCCATTCGCTCCCACTCGGAGCTACACAAGGGCGATCGCCTCGTCGCACAATTTGCAGACGGATCTGTATCAGCCGTTGTAGACCAACCTCAAAAGGGGAAACGCTAATACCCCAAGATACTCCCTCTCTCTTCCCGTTCGGGCTGATTTCCATGCCCAAAAATCACCTTCCGATTTTTATTTTCACCCACCTTCATAAGCTAAGGGTCGAAAATTTGGAAAACTTCCCACAAAACGCAAAAACAATAACACACTAATAATAAGTGTTTTATGAAAAGTTTTCGGAAAACTTTTCAACAACGAAGCCTTTTCCTATTGTCCAATTAATATATACTTCATAACATTGCAGGCACAAACAGAAGTTATTTACATAAAACACCATGTCACGCAAAACGTACACATTCGACGAGGCATACAAAGCCTCGCTTGCCTATTTTGATGGCGATGAGCTTGCCGCCAAAGTATGGGTAATGAAGTATGCGCTGAAAGATGCCCAAGGGAATATCTACGAAAAGAGCCCTGTGGATATGCACAAGCGTATAGCCTCCGAAATAGCTCGCATCGAGAAAAAGTATCCCAATCCTCTTTCCGAAAAAGAGCTGTTCGATCTCTTCGATCACTTCCGCTACATCGTGCCTCAGGGAAGTCCGATGACCGGTATCGGCAACGACTTTCAGATAGCCTCCCTCTCCAACTGCTTCGTTGTCGGTTTGGATGGTGATGCCGATTCATATGGAGCTATCATTCGCATCGATGAAGAGCAGGTACAGCTGATGAAACGCCGCGGAGGCGTAGGGCACGACCTCTCCCACATTCGCCCGAAAGGTTCGCCCGTGAAGAACTCTGCCCTCACGTCCACCGGCCTGGTTCCTTTCATGGAACGCTACTCCAACAGTACGCGCGAAGTAGCTCAGGACGGCCGTCGCGGTGCACTTATGCTGTCCGTATCCATCAAGCATCCCGATTCCGAATCCTTCATCGATGCCAAAATGACCGAAGGCAAGGTGACGGGAGCCAACGTATCGGTGAAGATCGACGATGAATTCATGCGTGCCGTTGTCGAAGGCAAGCCCTATAAACAACAGTACCCCATCGATGCCAAAGAACCGAAGTGGGAGAAAGAGATCGATGCGCGTACCCTCTGGGGCAAAATCATCCACAACGCTTGGAAGTCGGCCGAACCCGGTGTACTCTTCTGGGATACGATCATCCGCGAATCGGTACCCGATTGCTATGCCGATCTGGGCTTCCGTACAGTCTCCACCAACCCCTGTGGTGAGATCCCTCTCTGCCCCTACGATAGCTGCCGACTGCTCGCTATCAACCTCTATTCCTACGTAAAGAACCCATTCACGAGCGAAGCCTCCTTCGACTTCGAGCTTTTCCGTAACCACGTCGTTTTGGCACAGCGCATCATGGACGACATCATCGACCTCGAAGCCGAAAAGATCGAACAGATCCTAAGCAAGATAGACAGTGACCCCGAAAGCGAAGAAGTCAAGACCTCGGAGCGTAACCTCTGGCACAAGATCCGTCGCAAGACCCTTGCCGGTCGTCGTACAGGCGTAGGTATCACCGCCGAAGGCGATATGCTCGCTGCGATGGGATTCCGCTACGGTTCGGACGAAGCCACCCAATTCGCCGAAGAGGTACAGAAGACCCTCGCACTCTGCGCCTATAGCAGCTCTGTGACCATGGCCAAGGAGCGCGGCGCCTTCGAACTGTTCGATGCCAAGCGCGAAGAGAACAATCCCTTTATAGCCCGTATACGCGAAGCCGACCCATGGCTGTACGAAGAGATGAAGCAGTACGGACGACGCAATATCGCCTGCCTTACCATAGCTCCTACCGGTTCCACCAGTCTGATGACGCAGACTTCCTCCGGTATCGAGCCGGTATTCATGCCGGTCTACAAGCGTCGCAGAAAGGTGAATCCGAGCGACAAGAACGTACAGATCGACTATGTGGACGAAGTGGGCGACAGCTTCGAAGAGTTCGTTGTCTACCACCACAACTTCGTCACTTGGATGCGCACCAACGGTTACGACCCCGACCGCAAATACACGAACGAAGAGATCGACGACCTCGTGGCCCGTTCGCCCTACTACAAGGCCACGGCCAACGATGTGGACTGGGTAGCCAAGGTGAAGATGCAGGGACGCATCCAGCAGTGGGTAGACCACTCCATCAGCGTAACCATCAACCTCCCCTCCGATGTCACCGAAGAGCTGGTCAATACCCTGTATGTGGAAGCATGGAAGAGCGGCTGCAAGGGCTGTACTGTCTATCGCGACGGTTCGCGCAGTGGCGTCCTTATCACTGACAAGCCGAAGAAGAAAGACAAGAAAGAGGAGCCGGCAGCTCTCCAGACCACAGTACAAAGCATGCTCATCTCCCGTCCGCGCGAATTGGAAGCAGAGGTCGTTCGCTTCCAAAACAATCGCGAGAAGTGGATCGCTTTCGTTGGCCTCAAGGATGGACGTCCTTACGAGATCTTCACCGGTATAGCCGATGACGACGAAGGTATCATGGTACCGAAGAGCGTTACCCACGGCAAGATAATCAAGAACAGGGACGAAAACGGCGAACGACACTACGACTTCCAGTTCTGCAACAAGAAAGGCTTCAAGGTAACCATCGAAGGCTTGGACAGCAAGTTCAATCCCGAATACTGGAACTACGCCAAGCTCATCTCGGGCGTCTTGCGCTACGGTATGCCTATCGAGCAGGTGGTACATCTCGTACAGGGCATGTCGCTGAACGACGAATCCATCAATACATGGAAGAACGGCGTGGAGCGCGCCCTGAAACGTTACCTCCCCAATGGTACCACCCTCTCGGGACAGGTATGTCCGAGTTGCGGTCAGGAGACATTGGTTTATCAGGAAGGCTGCCTGCTATGCACCAGTTGCGGAGCTTCCAAATGCGGATAAAGCACAAAGCCCGCAGGGTATCGCTTCTATAACACAATACCTCTGCAACGACTCTACATTTCCTTTACTGCTCAAGAGGGCATGTCCGGACCATGATTCGGCATGCCCTCTTCTTTATACCGTTTCTTTCCATATTATTTTGTATAACACACGCTTAACTTTCTTTAGATTTGCAACTAATCCGGAAACATTTACAAGTATGATTACAACATTAAGCGAGTATGCATTAAAAGCAGCTATTAAAATCGGCTTGAATATCCACAGTTTTCATCGTTCTGAAGTCGATGAGCAGATCCGATCCGCTTTCGAATATGCCATAAACGATTGGTCGAAACACGATGTGGGAATAACCACACGAATCAACTTAAAACAAGCATTAGAGGCCTATGCCCAAAGCCCGGCTTCATTCGAATCGACGGATCAAGAAACACAAGATTTTATTGCCTGTTTTGAGAAACGGCTTGCTGAATCCAAACACCAAGCAGCTTACAACTACTTGTCCCGATTGGAGAATAGAGAGCAACATACCCAAATCATGGCAACCATCAAAGAAAAAGACCTTGATCCACGGGATATTGAACGATACTTGAAACAACTGCCAATCAAAGAAGGTCAAGCAAAAGCTGACAAGGCCATAGAAGATTTATACCAAAGCCGTGAAATAGAACTCCCTTTGCGCGAGACATTGCAAATCATAGTCCGAAATCTGTTCGAACACTCGGCCGAGTTATTACATGAAATAGAGGAGTTGAAGAAAAGCGGAAATACTCTATTAGCCGATACTTTAGAATCCATCCGGCAAGTAGTGATCGGCAAAAGCGACAACAGCCTCACTCGGATTTACGAAGAGTATGAAGAAAAAAGGAATGAAGAGTTTATTAAGGTTTTAAGGGAGCTAATCGAAGCAGCCAAGACCAAGTTTTCATTTGACGAGGCTTGCAATTTCTATGAGAAGCTGATCGCGATTGAACGATCTCTCAAAAACCTCTTCGGCTATGCCCACCTACTACATTCTCTCAATGACTTCACCAAAGCCAAACAATATTATGAAGAAGTCTTAAATGTATACAAAGAACGAGCGAAGAAGGATACCGAGACCTATAATCCCGGCTTGGCCATGACATTGAACAATCTGGGTCTCTTGCTCAGCGATAACAACGAAACAAAGCAAGCCCAAGTCTGTTATCAAGAGGCCTTGGATATATACAGAGAACTCGCAAAGAAAAATCCTCAGGCCTATAATCCCTACTTGGCTATGACATTGAACAATCTGGCAAACTTACTCAGCAAGAACAATGAGCTCAAGCAAGCAAAAGACTGTTATCAAGAGGCCTTGGATATATACAGAGAACTCGCAAAGAAAAATCCTCAGGCCTATAATCCGGATTTGGCTGGGACATTGAACAATCTGGGTCTCTTACTCAGCAATAACAACGAAACAAAGCAAACCCAAATCTATTATCAAGAGGCCTTGGAGATATACAGAGAACTCGCAAAGAAAAATCCTCAGGCCAATAATCCAGACTTGGCTGAGACATTGAACAATCTAGGCGTCTTGCTCAGCAATAACAATGAGATAAAACAAGCCCAAAACTATTATCAAGAAGCCTTGGATATATATAGAGAACTCGCAAAGAAAAATCCTCAGGCCTATAATCCGGACTTGGCAGGGACATTGAATAATCTGGGCCTCTTGCTCAGCAATAACAACGAAACAAAGCAAGCTCAAATCTATTATCAAGAGGCCTTGGAGATATACAGAGCACTCGCTACGAAAAAACCTCAGGCCTATAATCCGGACTTGGCCATGACATTGAACAATCTGGGGCTCTTGCTCAGCAATAACAACGAAACAAAGCAAGCCCAAATCTATTATCAAGAGGCCTTAGATATATACAGAGAACTCGCAAAGAAAAATCCTCAGGCCTATAATCCCTACTTGGCTATGACATTGAACAATCTGGGGGCCTTATTCCACAAACACAATGAGCCGAAGCAAGCAAAAGACTACTATCAAGAGGCCTTGGAGAAAAGGAGAGCACTCGCAAAGAAAAATCCCCAAGCCTATAATCCGGACTTGGCCTTAACATTGAACAATCTGGCTGTTTTATACTACCAAATCAATAATCGAAAAGAGGCAGAACAAGCATATAAAGAAGCTCTTACGCTAAGAGAAATTTTGGCAAAAAACAATCCATCAGCCTATGAAATATACTATGTGCAGATGCTAACCTTTGGAATATTTTGTTTAGGAAAAGATCCAAAGGACATAGAACAAATAAAGGCAACACTACAGAAATACCCTGACAGTAGTCGAGCAAAAGAATTGCTTGAAAAAATAAAAAGCTGGGAAGAAGAGAATCCAAAAGCGTAATAGAAAGGTATACAAGCAAAATTAGGCTTCACCGGAGTTGGTCTTTTTTCTTACATTTGCGGTCTCAACAATTAAATGCCCCTATATATGCTAAGACTTCATATAATATCTACAAACGGTAAGGACGATTTTGCTATCCTATATACTCTTCTCTCTCCGTGGAAAGAGAGAAAAGAACGCTTATACCTATGACGAACAAGCAGGAATAAGGCTATCAATAGCCGGACAAAAGCATAAGGCACGCACCCGATTCGAAGCTGAATCGGGTGCGTGCCTTTCTTTTATCGCCTGTCGAAAGGGCTTTCTTCATCTACGATCTATATATAAATGGCATGACAATCTATATAGATAACGAAATCGATTTATATATAAATTGAAAACGATTAATATACAGATCGAAAATGATTTATATATAAATTGAAAATGCTCGATATACAAATCGTTTTTCCATCTCTTAGAAACCCGAATCTGAGCTAAAGAAGTTCGTTTTACCATCTTTTGGGGTTCAAAAGGCTCTTCCTTTCAGGCGCTTATTTAGAATCATTCCAAACTCATCTTCATTGTTGAAAACTTTTTTGGCGCGTATTTTTCAGTGTTTGCCATAAGCTCCGGAGAGCAGAGAAAAGGCCTCCCACGATTGATCGTGCTTCATTATTTATTACTTTTGCGCGATAATATTCTCGTGCAGACGCGGCCGATGACCGAATCGTGCACTGGAGAAGCAAAAACATTCTTACAGGAACAAAGCGTACAGTATGGAAATAGCGAGCAAGTACAACCCCGAAGAGGTAGAATCGAAATGGTATAACTACTGGATGGAATATGGCTGTTTCATCTCCGTTCCCGATGGACGAAAGCCATATACCGTGGTGATCCCCCCACCCAACGTGACGGGAGTACTCCACATGGGGCATATGCTCAACAATACGATTCAGGACATCCTCGTACGCCGTGCCCGTATGAAAGGGTACAACGCCTGCTGGGTGCCGGGTACAGACCATGCCTCCATAGCCACTGAAGCGAAGGTGGTAGGCCGATTGGCTGCTCAGGGTATCAGCAAGCAGGATCTCGGCCGAGAGGAGTTTCTCCGTCATGCATGGGACTGGACCCACGAGCACGGAGGCATCATCCTCGAACAGCTCAAGCGTTTGGGAGCGTCCTGCGACTGGACACGGACGGCCTTCACGATGGACGAATCCCGCTCCGAGAGCGTAATCAAGGTGTTCGTGGATCTCTACAACAAAGGACTGATCTACCGCGGCATACGGGTGGTGAACTGGGATCCGAAAGCACTGACTGCCCTCTCGGACGAAGAGGTGATCTACAAAGAAACAAACGGCAAGCTCTACTATCTGCGCTATTTCGTAGAGAACGAACCGGACAAATATATAATAGTAGCGACGACTCGCCCCGAAACCATCATGGGAGATACGGCCGTCTGCGTGAATCCGAACGACGAACGCTACCGCTGGCTTCGAGGCAAACGGGTGATAGTGCCCACCGTAGGGCGTGCAGTACCCATCATCGAAGACGAATATGTGGATATGGAGTTCGGTACGGGATGTCTGAAAGTAACACCTGCACACGATGTCAATGACTATATGCTCGGTCAGAAACACCGGCTCGAAAGCATAGACATATTCCACGACAACGGCATTCTCAACGAACATGGCGGCCCGTACGCCGGTATGGACCGATTCGATGTGCGTAAGAAGATCGAACAAGACCTGATCGATGCCGGTCTGATGGAGCGAGTGGAGAACTACGTAAACAAGGTAGGCTACTCCGAGCGTACCGATGTACCCATCGAACCGAAGCTCTCGATGCAGTGGTTCCTGCAGATGGAAAGTCTGGCCAAATCGGCTCTCGATGCCGTGATGAACGATGAGATCAAACTACATCCGGCCAAATTCAAGAACACCTACCGCCACTGGATGGAGAACGTGAAGGACTGGTGCATCAGCCGACAACTCTGGTGGGGGCATCGTATCCCTGCCTACTACCTGCCGGACGGAAGTATCGTAGTGGCGGAGACGGCCGAAAAAGCCGTGGAACTGGCACGTAAGCAAACGGGATCGGACTCGCTCACAGCAGAGGATCTGCGACAGGACAGCGACTCGCTGGATACGTGGTTCTCCTCATGGCTATGGCCGATAAGCGTATTCGGCGATGTGATGGATCCGGAGAACGAAGAACTGGACTACTACTATCCCACGAGCGACCTCGTAACGGCTCCGGACATTCTCTTCTTCTGGGTAGCCCGTATGATCATGGCAGGCTATGAATACCGTGGCAAGAAACCCTTCGACAACGTATATCTGACCGGTATCGTGCGCGATGGTCAGGGTAGAAAGATGTCCAAGAGCCTCGGCAACTCGCCGGATCCGATCATGCTGATGGAGAAATACGGTGCCGACGGAGTACGCATGGGACTGATGATGGCCGCTCCGGCCGGCAACGATGTGCTCTTCGACGAATCGCTCTCGGAGCAGGGACGTAACTTCTGCAATAAGATATGGAATGCCTTCCGCCTCGTAAAAGGATGGCAGCAGGCAGAAACGGCCACGCAGCCCGAAGCCTCGGCTCTGGCCGTGAAATGGTTCGGGTATCGTCTCGATGAGGTGAAGACGGAGTTGGACGATCTCTTCTCCAAGTACCGTCTGAGCGAGGCACTGACACTGGTTTACAAGCTGTTCTGGGACGACTTCTCCTCCTGGTATCTGGAGATGGTGAAGCCGGCATACGGTCAGCCGATGGATGCGAAGACCTACGGCAGTACGATCGGATTCTTCGATCAGCTGCTGCGTTTGCTCCATCCCTTCATGCCTTTTATCACAGAAGAGCTATGGCATGCACTCGCATCGCGTCACGATGGCGAGACCATCATGCTCTGCCTCCTGCCCGATGCACATGAGACGGACAGGGACTTCCTGCAAGCCTTCGACCGTACACGGGAGATCATAGCTGCCATTCGCAATATCCGCACCGGCAAGAACGTTCCTTTCAAGGAAAAGCTGACGCTCGAAGCAGGAAACGAACACGATGCCTCTTTCGATGCCGTCATCATCAAAATGGGCAACCTTGAAGCCATCAACCGAGTGGAAGAAAAGACAAGCGGCTCTACCTCTTTCCTGATCGGTACACTGGAATACGCCATCCCGATGGGCGCATTGATCGACGTGGAGGAGGAGATCAAGAAGTTGTCCGACGAACTGGCCTATCAGGAGAAATTCCTCGCTTCGGTCATGAAGAAGCTCGGCAACGAAAGCTTTGTGGCCAAGGCTCCGCAAGCTGTCATAGAACTGGAGCAAAAGAAGAAAAGCGATGCCGAAGCGCGAATCGCCACACTTCGAGACAGTCTGAATCAGTTGCAATCGACCAAATAAACCCCATACACAATCTCTTTAGCCAACAATGAAACCCAACGAAGTACAGATTCAGCTCGAACGCCTGTTCCGCACACCGATCGAACACCCCGACAGCTCCAAAACGGCACCGATAGCCATCAGTGATCTTTTCGTCCAAATAGATCCGGCTGCGGGGGAAGTACAGCTATTCAACGACAAAGACGAAGAGCTTCATCGTGTGGTCATATACGATTGGATCCAAGAGGGACGAACGGAGATTCCGTCCGCAATGAGGCAGGAGCTTCGTGCTGCAGTCAAAAGGCTGCATGCAGCCCGATTCTTCGACAAAGACCAATTTGTACGCCCCTTCTCGGTGGCTCTGACAGAAGAGGATTTCACGATTATCGAGGAATTGCTCTTCATCGACGACGAACTGATTCAGCTGGATTCGGCTCTGCTGGAAAATCTGGATGAAGAATTGAATAATTTTCTTGCCGAACTTCTTCCGGATATCAAATAATTATTTACCTTTGCAGCGCTTTCGAGAGAGGGCGGGCGGTCGCGAGGCCGTCTACAGACTGCCGAAATAGCTCAGTTGGTAGAGCAATTCATTCGTAATGAATAGGTCGCCGGTTCGAGTCCGGCTTTCGGCTCTGACTTTAGAGATTGTTGTTAATGTGTTTGGCTGTGTTGCGATTGTTCGTAGCACAGTCTTTTTTGTTAGCAGTTTTTCGGCAAAATAGAGCGGTCGTATGCTTCGACGGATAGGCTCGGTAAACGAAAAGGCTACTATCTTTGTTTCATCCATAAACAATACTTACTAACGAACAAATACAAACGATCATTATGTCAGAACATGCACGCTGTCTCATCATCGGTTCCGGACCTGCCGGCTATACCGCAGCTATCTATGCTTCTCGTGCCAACCTCAACCCCATCCTCTACGAAGGGATACAACCCGGTGGTCAGCTAACGACTACGACCGAGGTGGAAAACTTCCCGGGTTATCCCGAAGGAATCACCGGTACGGAACTGATGGAAGACCTGCGCAAACAAGCAACCCGCTTCGGAGCGGACATTCGTTCGGGTATCGCTACAAAAGCGGATTTGAGCAAGGCTCCTTACAGGATCACGATAGACGGAGAAAAGGAAATCACAGCCGATACGCTTATTATCTCTACGGGTGCCACAGCCAAATACTTAGGCTTGGCCGATGAAGCCAAATATGCCGGCATGGGTGTTTCTGCTTGTGCTACCTGTGATGGATTTTTCTATCGCAAGAAGAAAGTAGCCGTAGTGGGCGGAGGTGATACTGCTTGCGAGGAGGCTCTCTATCTGGCATCGCTGGCTGAACACGTGTACCTGATCGTACGCAAGAACTATCTCCGTGCCTCCAAGGTAATGCAGGAGCGTGTGATGAATACGGCGAACATAACCGTTCTCTTCGAACATAATACCGTGGGTCTATTCGGGGAAAACGGTGTGGAAGGTGCTCATCTGGTGAAACGCAAAGGAGAGCCGGACGAAGAGATGGTGGACATTGCCATCGATGGTTTCTTCCTCGCTATCGGTCATACGCCAAACTCGAAGATCTTCGCCGACTACCTCGACTTGGACGAAGTGGGTTATATCCTGACGGAAGGTTCGTCCCCGCGCACAAAAGTTCCCGGCGTATTTGCTGCCGGCGACGTTGCCGACCCACACTATCGTCAGGCTATCACGGCTGCCGGATCAGGTTGCAAGGCTGCTATCGAAGCAGAGCGTTATTTGGGCGAGCACGGTCTATAAAAAGACTTTGCTTTATTACCGAAAAGACAAAATCGGCCAAAGAGAGCTGTTTCCCTCTCTTTGGCCGATTTTGTTTTTTTTGCCACTTCCACCTCATACTCATGCTATTAGGCCAAAGCATGGCTTACATAAAAAGATTCTCCTCCGTTGTTGTGTCGATATGAAGCGGATTTTTCTTTCAGATTTTCTATTATTCAATTATATCTATCGATAATCATCCGGTCAGTTGATACTGAATTATCAACCTTTAATAACATTATTCCATTGATATATACGAAGAATTACTATTGATGCCAGAAGTGTATAAATTATTGAATAGAGAACATGAGTAGAAACCATGGCCATGGCTATATGATATAATATAGTAATCAGAGAAAAAAGTATACTTAGGAAAGAAGAAAAAAAGGTCGAAAAAACATCGGCAGAATTGTTTTTTGTCCATTAGAATACCGGCTTTGGCTTTGCATTTTTATTCATAAACCAAAAGTTATTTCTATTTTTGGCAACCGATAGGATAAATACCCATTCTGGAAGGAAAGGATGTCATAGTGCCTTGAATTGGAAGATAATGGAAAATAACGATAGATTGAACTCGCTTTGGGCTAAAAAGATCAAAAGGCTGGTCGATTTTTGTCTCGCATTGATTTTTTTAGCTATTTCCCTGCCTTTTATGCTGATCATAGCTTTGATCATTTTCCTGCAAGACGGGGGGGCTGCAATCTTCTCACAAGAACGCATCGGTCTTGGAGGAAAGCCTTTCATGCTATATAAGTTTCGCTCAATGAAGGTGAATGCAGAAGCCAACAATCAGCCTCAGCTATTCCAGAAAAATGATTCGAGGCTGACAAAGTTCGGTCGTTTCCTGAGAGCTTCTCACTTGGATGAGTTGCCCCAATTCTGGAATATCATCAAAGGCGATATGGCTATCGTAGGCTACAGGCCTGAAAGGGAATATTACATCTGCCAAATAATGGAAAGGAATCCGGACTACGCCCTACTGTACGAAATAAGGCCGGGTCTGTTTTCCTATGCTACGCTGTACAACGGCTATACGGATACGATAGAAAAAATGCTGGTGCGTCTGGAGAGGGATTTGATATACTTGCAAAAAATCAGTTTCTGCTATGATGCAAAGATTGCGATACAGACAATTTCTTCTATCCTAATCGGGAAGAAAGTATAAGTAAAGCTCCGATTGCATAGGGGAAAGTTCGAAAGGTTTTCCCTTTTTTCATTATAACGGTAATTAGGCGTATAGGTCAAGAATTATAGTCCTTCTTCCTCTACACTCTTCCTTATCGATTCGGCCCTACCCTACTTGTTAGGAATGTGGTGGCTTTGCTTGGCCTGATATACATCAGAGAGGCAGAGGGCGGTCAATCAATTTTTCGTTTTGAAGCAGATACCAGCAGAAGGATAACCCATTTATAGATGTCGGGTGGAAACGTCCGTCTTGCTCTACCTGTCGTAATACAGGTTGCATGATCCGTTCAAAACCGATAATATCGCCTTTCCAAATCGAAGGACGGGGTATAAATGGTCGAAGCAAAGGCTTTAGAGATCGTTTGAGTCGGTAAACAGGAGAAGAGATAATGCCATGCAGGTTCAAATCGTCCGAAAAAGAAATGCCTTTCTCGCCATACAGTTCACGACAAATATCATCATAGATACGCTTTCCGTAGCGGTATTCGAAGGGAAGAGAGTAGGCAAAGTCAAGCAATTCCTTATCGAGAAGCATACAAACCGTATCTAATCCGAAGAATCGCCATGATTGCTGGCTGTTGAGCATATACTTAGGGATGTTTTCCCACTGCATATACTGCTCGAAAGTGCGATAAGCAGGTTGTTGTTCCTTGTCGTAGGAGGAAAACAGCTTTGCCTGTATGGATAGTAATCGTTCCTTTTGCTTCCTGTCGAACTGCTGATTCATCTGCTTGTGGGAGTAGAGGATACGCGACAGCTCGTTGGGCGAAAGTTTGCTTTCTGCCAAACGGGAATACATCAGCTGTGAACCACCCAAATCGTCTCCCTGATGACCGGGTAAAACAACAGCATTCGATGGGAATGAAACCATACCGTTGTGCACTGATCCGGACGCGATACTTGCAGCCGCGATGAACTCTTGGTAGTAATAGCAGGAGGATAGTCCGGTCATGTTGTACATATAAGACAGGAACTCAGCATCCTGCGTATAGTCGGAACGATCGGGTCGTACACTGTTGATATAGACGAATGGAAAGCCGAGTTTGTCCGCCACTTTAGCAGCTTTCAAGCTATCAGGATTTTCCTCTTTGCCATAGGAGATACAATAGACATGTGGGTACTTCAGACGATGCAGCATGTAGGCTATCATCCGCGAGTCGAATCCTCCGGAAAGGGGAAGTATGGCCGATCTGCCATTCAGGTAGCGAACGAGTCTCTTGCCGGCAAGAATAAGGCGGTGCTTCAGTTCCTCTTTAGCCTCTTCATAAGATAAAAGATGGCTGTCAAACGGGGCATATCGGTCTACTGTGTCATAGGCAGTGGTCGTAATACCCTCTCCGACTCTATAGCGTAGGGCATGGCCGGGGGGAAGTTTCCGTATTTCGCGGATCAATGTGCTATCAGCAGGTGTATAACCCCAACGCAAGAAAAAGAGAACAGCGTCACCATCCCAGCTATCTCGCTCGGTGAACAGTGAGTAACCGTTTTCTGCCATACGGAGTCCGTCCGCCGCAAGACGGAAATAGAGTCTCTGAGAAGAGCGATGGTCGGTGGCAGCCCAGACTTCGCCTTCGGCACGTTGGAATACGACAGCCCATTCTCCTGTAATACGCTTAGCTCGGGAAAGGAAGTCATCCCAATCCGATGCCTCCTGAAAAAAGGCTTGCAGCTCTTGGGATGTGAGATGTCTGTTTCCATCAAAAATAAAACCTGCGGAATAACCGACTGATATATCAATATCTTTATTAGGAAGCACAAGAGTGAAGTCTGAGACTATTTTCATATTTGCGGATAATCATATAGAACCATGCTATCTGCACGAGGGAATCAAGTGCACGCTCAGCAAAATGCAGCCACATATATTTTTCGAAAGGGAGCAATCGCGTTCCTATCAGGATAACGAGCAACTGAACAATGAGCAGAATGGCCTGCATTCTCATGAATTTTTGCTGCTTTCCAAATAAATCGGGTAGGAAATTATATACGGAAGAGAGAAAATTGAAGATAAAAAATGGTAGCATAGCCATTATAATGGATGAGCACAGTAGCCATTTCTTTCCCAAAATGACAACGACAAGTGGCTCCAAAAAGAAAAAAATGAGGATGGAACCCAGTACAGCGACTAAAAGCCAAATGAAGACGAACCGACGAATCGGAAGGAGGAAGGACTGTCGGGTATTCTTCTGTTCGGCCACTCGCCTGAACCAAACACGGCTGAGCGAATCGCTGATGAGCTGCATGGGCCTACCGGCAAGCATATAGGCCATACCATACAACCCGATGGCTGCATCGTGGTACTGGAGAGGTAAGAGCAAGGATACAAGACTACCGGACAAGATATCTATAACGGCCTGCGGTAATGAATAGCGTGGGAAATTGGCATATGTACGGGCAGCTATTCGAAGACGCCGGCGGGTAACGTATCGCTTGTATTGGGATAGAAGAGCCTGCTTGCGCACAAGAGGAAAGATACCTGCCATACCTCCGAGCAAGGCTGCAAGTTGAAGCCCCCAAAAGCCCATTTTGAGGAGACCGAAACCTATTCGAAGCAGATTATTGCCCAGACCTTGACTGATCTGCGCAATACTCATTCGACCATATTGATTGTGCGAATTAGCCCATGACAACAGGGAGATTACTCCTGCAGCAAAGAAGACGAAGAAGGGAAGCAAGAATAAATGAGTTTGCTGTCCGCTATAGCGTGAATCCGTTAGAAAAGGATTGATAATCAGGACTGCAGGAATGAGAGCTAAACAGAAGATCAAATTGAACCGAAGAGCCGTAAACAGCAGCAGTAGAGCTCGTTCTTTCGATCGTGCCAATATGGTGGCTTGATCATAACGTCCTGTGGCAACGATCGTGAGTACACCCACCACAGAAAGGAAAACGGTAATTTGACCGATTTCGGATTCGGTATAGATACGTCCGATAACAGGCAACAGCAGGAAAGCCAATACCTGTACAAAGGTACCGGCGCTGATCAGTTTCATGCTGTTTGCCATCATGGAACTTCGTCCTTGCTTCATAGACGAGCCTCCCTCCTCTTTTGTCATTGTAAAGACGGTTCGAATGTTTTGATTGCTGATACCACAGCATGGATTTGCTCTATCTCCATTTCCGGATAGATGGGGATGGAGAGAACAGTTCGCGACAAAGAGTCGGACACATCCAAAGATTCACCCCAATGAGCAATACCGACGAATGCCGGTTGCCTGTGGAGTGGTATCGGGTAGTATATCATCGAAGCGATCTTATGATTCGTCAGATGCTCTCGCAGTCCATCGCGAGTGTTCTGATCCAAGAGCTTAAGAGTATATTGATGATAAACATGCGAAGACTGCTGCAAGGAGGTCGGTGTTTGTAGCCATTCAATACCTTCGAGCAGAGAGGTATAGTGTGAGGCGACCTCATTCCGAAGTGCATTGAAGCGGTCCAAATATTGCAATTTTACTCTGAGGATGGCCGCTTGAATAGTATCGAGTCGGGAATTGCATCCGATAATGTCATGTTTGTATTTGATCTTTTGGCCATGGTTCGCTATCATTCGCACTCGCTTTGCCAATTCGTCATCATTTGTTGTGACAGCACCACCGTCTCCATAACAACCCAAATTCTTCGATGGAAAGAAGGAAGCACAGCCTATATGCCCCATTGTTCCTGTTTTTCGGATAGATCCATCGGAGATAGTATATCCCCCTCCCATTGCCTGAGCATTGTCTTCGATAACAAACAAATCGTTTCGCTTGGCAAAGGCCAAAAGCGGCTCCATATCGCAGGACTGCCCAAAGAGGTGTACTGGTATGATTGCTTTCGTCTTGTCGGACAGAACTTTTTCGCAGCCCTTAGATGTAAGATTAAATGTAATAGGGTCTACATCAGCGAAAACAGGTGTTAATCCTAACAAACCTATAGCTTCGGCACTTGCTGCATAAGTGAAATCGGGCACAATGATCTCATCTCCGACTTTCAATCCCAAAGCCATCAGAC